>JAFXIZ010000065.1 GCA_017532725.1 Bacteroidaceae bacterium | reverse complement strand
CAAATACCTTATATATATTGAAAAAAATAAGTTTTTAAACAGAAATTAACTCGCAAACGTTTGCATCCCGGTGAAACGAGGGCTGTAGGCATAAGAATAGGAAGGGAATTTTTGTTTAGATATAAGAACAAAAAGACAAAAGAGGGGGCTATAAAGTTGAGAGTTTAGGGGTTAGAGTTTAATATAGGTAACCTTATCCTCCTCTGCGCGTAGCGATAGGGTAGGTGGTCGCAGACCGGAGGGGTTGGGGAGTGTGTTTAATGATTAGGGTTTATTGTTGCGAGAGTGCGACTTTTTACTTTTCGCCTTTCGATTCTAATTTCTTACGGAGTATCTTGGCGGGGTATCCGGCTGTTATTGCGCCTAATAGGAGGACTATGGCTGTGACTATGATTGTGTCGCTCCACTCTATTCTTACGGGGTAGGCTTCGACAATGAAGGTGTTGGCTTCGCCGTTGCCGAGTTGCAGGAGTCCGAACTCCTGTTGCAGCCAGCATAACAGTGTGCCAATAATGAGTCCCGACAGTGCGCCCAACATAGATATGAGCCAACCTTCGGTCATAAAGATGCGTGTAATGAGTTTGTCATCGGCTCCCAACTTGCGCAGGGTTGCTATGTCGTCTTGCTTATCGACAATGAGCATCGATAGCGATCCCACAATGTTGAAGGTGGCAATGAGCAGTATAAAGGCCAGAATGAGGAATGTTATCCACTTCTCTATTTGTATCCAACGGTACGATTCGCCATTCTGCATAAGCCTGTTTTGCACCGTATATTCATCGCCCAACTTGTTGCGCAAGCGTTCCATAACTCGTTGTGTCGCTGCGCCTTGTCGGGTGCTTAACTCGATAGCCGATGCTTCGGTGGTGTAGTCGAAGAGTGCGCGAGCGTCGTCGAGGGGTATATACACCATATTGTCGTCGTACTGTGTCTGATTGGTGTAAAATACAGCCGACACGAAGAAGCGTTGTGAGGTAAAGGAGTTGGCAGGGTTGGCAAGGTTGACGCGACGGTTGCGCAAGGGAGCGTACAACTCGATGGGGCGTGCAAAGTTGGTGCCTGCCTCAAGTTTTGCACCCACGCCTATGCCTATGATAGTGTATGATACAATTTCATCCTTGAGTTTGTACTCGCCGTTGAACAGTGTGCGATCGAGCGCGATGCCGTTGTTGTAGTCGAGGGGTATTCCCTTGACAATTACCGGCATTTGCCTTTCGTAAACGGCCAAGGCAGTCTCCTCGATAACCGGTGTGATGTATGCCACTTCATCCCAGCCGGCTATCTCATCCCATAGGTCGAGTGTGCTGTCGAGCGTCTTACCCTTGGAGGGTAGAATTTTCAGTTCGGGCTGTATGTCGCACAGCAACGAGTCGATAAGGTGTGAAAAGCCGTTATATACCGATAGGGTACATATCAGCGCAGCCGTAATAAGAGCCACACCACATACCGAAATAACCGATATGATGTTGATGGCCGAATGAGACTTCTTGGAGAAGAGGTATCGCGAGGCTATGCGCAGGGCGAGTGACATTGTGCAACGGGTTATTTGCGTAGCAGGTTGTCGATATTCTCGATATAGTCGAGCGAGTCATCGAGATAGAAGTGCAACTCGGGCATCTTGCGCAATTGGAATCTTACTCGTTGAGCCAATTGGTAGCGAATCTCGCGCGACGAGGCGTTGACAGCATCGATAGTGGCTTGAGCCTTCTCGGAGGGGAATACACTCAAGTATGCCTTGGCAATACTCAAATCGGGGCTGATGCGCACGATGCTAACCGATACCAATGTGCCGGGCATCTTGCGTGTTTCGTTCAGGAATATTTCGCTCAACTCCTTTTGTAGCAAGCGACATATTTTGTTTTGTCTTGTTGTTTCCATATCTTATTATAGGGTTTTAGTAATGCAAAATAACACAATTCTTGCTGATGCAACAAGTGTTACCGTTATTTTTTCCATAAAATTGTGAGTCCGTCGCGCAAGGGGAGTATCACTTTTTCAACGCGATCGTCGGTGGCAACAAAGTTGTTGAATGTAGCGATACCCACTGTTTGGGGGTCGCGACTGTCGGGCTCGGTTACTACCTTGCCGTCCCACAGGGTGTTGTCGGCAAGAATGATACCTCCGGGGCGCACCAACGGCAACACAGCCTCGTAGTAGCGCAGATAGTCGCGCTTATTGGCATCGATAAACACGAGGTCGTAGGTGTCGGTGAGGGTTTTGATGGTTTCGAGCGCATCGCCTATAAACATCTTGACCTTGTGTCCGTAGGGCGATTGGTCGAAGTGTTCGCGTGCAAAGTCCTCCACCTCATCATCAATCTCGAGTGTATGCACCTCGCCGTCGGCTGCCATACCTTCGGCAAAGCACAAAGCCGAGTAGCCTGTAAATGTACCCAATTCAAGTACCCTATGAGGCTGTACCATACGGCATATCATCTTGAGTATGCGCCCTTGCAGGTGCCCCGAAACCATACGGGGGCGCAAGTGATAGACGTGGGTGTCGCGATCGAGGCGAGCCAATGCCGGCTCGGCAGGGTCGATGTGTTGGCAGATATATTCTTCTATGGCGTCGTACATATTGGGGTTACTTCTTGTTTGTTGCAATGCTTTCGATAGCCAAGCGATAGGAGTCGAGTCCAAATCCGGCTATCGAGCCACGACACGCCTCGGCAATCATCGATTGACGGCGATAAGGCTCGCGAGCGTATATGTTTGAAATGTGTACCTCGATAACGGGAGTGTCTATGGCGCGAATGGCATCGGCTATGGCAATAGAAGTGTGCGTGTAGGCGGCAGCATTCAGCACAATGGCATCGGCCGAGAATCCATATCGGTGCAAGAGGTCGATAATAGTACCCTCGCAATTGCTCTGTGCATATTCGATGTTGTGTTGTGGGTAGGCAACGCGCAACTCGTCGAGGTACTCCTCAAAGGTGCGTTTGCCATAGATGTCAGGCTCGCGATGTCCCAATAAGTTGAGATTAGGGCCATTGATAATAACTATATTCATTGCGATAAAATGTTTTTACTATTCAAAAAAAGTGGAGGTTTCACTATCTTTCGTTACCTTTGCCAATGCGACGCACAAAAGTAGTCAAAAAAATCGGAATAACTAACTGATTATGGCAGTTGTTACACAAGAAACCCTATTGCGACGGTATGTTGCATATCTGCGCCTCGAAAAAGGTATGACCTCCAACACCATTGAGGCATACACAAACGATGTGCAGAAACTGTTGCAATATACGGCATCGGGCAACCTGTCGTTGCTGGATGTCGATCGTGGTACGTTGCACGATTTTGTGTGTACGCTGCAAGATGTGGGTATAGGTGCGCGTTCGCAAGCGCGCGTCATATCGGGTATAAAGTCGTTCTTTCGCTACCTCAAACTCGATGGGTATATCGATGAAGACCCGGCCTCGCAACTTGAAATGCCACAAACGGGGCGTCATTTGCCCGAAGTGCTCACCGTTGAGGAGATCGATGCAATGCTCTCGTCGATAGACCTCAGTACGGCCGAGGGGCAACGCAATCGCGCCATTCTTGAGGTATTGTACAGTTGTGGATTGCGTGTATCCGAGTTGGTAGGGTTGCGCTTGTCGCAGTTGTATCTGCAAGATGAGTATATATGTGTGGAGGGAAAAGGTAACAAGCAGCGATTGGTACCCATATCGCAACAAGCCGTGCGCGAAATAGAGCGGTATATGTCCGATCGTGTCACGCTCGACATCAAGGCCGGTGAGGAAGATTATCTCTTTCTCAATCGCCGAGGTCGTCACCTGTCGCGCGTTATGGTGTTCTACATAGTGCGCGATGCGTGTGAGCGTTGTGGTATAAAAAAGAGTGTCAGTCCTCACACGCTACGTCACTCTTTTGCCACACACCTGCTGGAGAATGGTGCCAACCTGCGTGCCATACAGCAGATGCTTGGTCACGAAAGTATTACCACTACCGAGATATATGTACACCTCGATAAGCACTTCTTGCGACAAGAGGTGCTGGAACATCATCCCCGCAATACTCTTTTGCTGAAAGATGTGTAGAAATTGTGATAATTTGATTAAATTAATTAAAAAGGCGACCAATTGTGAGGGGGTATCAACAAGATTTGCTAATTTTGTACGTTTATATAAAAGTAGAATCAAAACAATTAAAAACATTACATTATGAGAAGAAAATTAACATTCCCTCTACTCTGCCTCTGCTTGTTGGCATTGGTTGGTTGTAACAAGGAAATGACTCCCCTCACTGCCGAGTACTTCAAGGTAAATCCTTCACCCCTTGAGGCTAAAGGTGGTATGGTGAATGCAACAGTAACAGGTACATTCCCCGAAAAGTACTTCAACAAAAAAGCCGTAGTGACAGTAACCCCCTATATGGTATATGCCACAGGCGAAACAGCCGGCACACCCTTTACCTACCAAGGCGAGAAGGTGCAAGGCAATGACCAAACAATCAGTTACAAAGCAGGTGGCGTGATTACAATGCCCGTAGCATTTAATTATATCCCCGAGATGCAGAAGTCGGCTCTCTACCTCGCCTTCAACATACAACAAGGTAAGAAAGCCTACGAATTGCCTCGCGTAAAAGTAGCCGATGGTGTTATAGCCACAGCCGAACTTGCCAACGCAGCCACTGTATCGCCTGCTATTACTGCCGATAAGTTCCAACGCATCATCAAAGAGATGTACTCGGCCGATATCAAGTTCCTCATTCAACAAACCAACATTCGCGCCGAAGAGTTGAAATCGGCCGATATGAACGAATTTCACAGCCAAATGCGAGAAGCAAACGCTGCCGAAAATGTTGAAATCGAGAACGTAAATATATCTTCTTACGCATCGCCCGATGGTAACATCGACCTCAATACTCGCTTGGCTGAAGGTCGTGAGGCCAATACAGTGAAGATGATGGAAAAACAATGGAAAAAAGATGGTATCAAAGCCGACCTCACTGCCGAGTTTACTGCCGAGGACTGGGAAGGTTTCAAAGAACTTGTAGCAGCCTCTAATATCCAAGATAAAGACCTCATCTTGCGTGTGTTGGAAATGTACAATGACCCCGAACAACGCGAGAAAGAGATTAAAAACCTTTCTTCGATATATGGTGACTTGGCCGATGAGATATTGCCTCAATTGCGTCGCTCACGCATCACTGCATCAATCAATGTGATAGGTAAGTCGGATGAAGAGATTTCGGCTCTTGCCGAGAACAACCCTGCTTCGTTGTCGGTTGATGAATTGCTTTATGCTGCAACACTCGTTAAGAGCAATACAGCCAAAACCGAAATATACAACAAAGTTACCGAAGTGTATCCCGATGACTACAGAGGTTACAACAACTTGGGTATGATGTACTACAAGGCAGGTAACTACAGTGAAGCCGCACGCCTGTATGCCGAGGCTGCCAAGCGCGCACCCGAGTCGGCCGAGGTGGCTATGAACAACGGCTTGCTCGAGATGTTGGAAGGCAAGTACGACGATGCCGCAGCCGCATTTGGTAAAGCCGGCGAAGTACCCGAAGTAAACGAGGCCCTCGGTGTATATTACACCAAGAAAGGCGACTACAACGCAGCCGTACGCTCATTTGGCGATGCCAAGAGTAACAACGCTGCCTTGGCTCAAATTATGGTGAAAGACTATAACAAAGCCCGTACTACATTGGGTGGTATAACAACTCCCGATGCCACTACATACTATTTGTTGGCTCTCTTGGGCGCTCGCACCAACAACGAGCAAATGGTAACTACCAACTTGCGTCAGTCGTTCCGTCTTGACTCTAATATGCGCGAAATTGCTGCCAAAGACTTGGAGTTTGCCAAGTTCGATGTTTCTTCGATTTAATACAATGTGATAAATATAGCGAGGTTGCCGATGGGTGGCAGCCTCGCTCTTATTTTTTTTAATAAGGTTATCTTTCCCTATATAAAAGACTGTTTATGAATTGGAAAGCAAATGTTAAGAAGGCTCTGCCTTATGTATTGTCGATTGTGTTCTTTGCTGTGGTGTCGTACCTCTATTTTGCTCCCGAAATCTTCGAGGGCAAAATCTTGTTTCAGCACGATACACAGCAAGGTATAGCCATAGGTCAGGAGGCCAAGGCGTTTAAAGAGGCAACCGGCGAGACTACCCGTTGGACCAATACAACCTTCTCGGGTATGCCTACATTCCAGATATCGCCCTCGTATGCCAACTATCCCATCATTCGACAAATAGAGCATATCTACAGCCTGTGGATGACAAGTCCGGCTTCGCTTATCTTTATTATGTTGGTGGGCTTCTATATCTTTATGCTTTCAACAGGATGCAAGTGGTATTATGCTGTATTGGGTGCCATTGCATATACCTTCTCATCATACTTTTTTATCATTATACAGGCCGGTCACATCTGGAAGTTTGTGACCCTTGCCTATATTCCACCCACGCTGGCCGGTATTGTGTGGGCATATCGAGGTCGTTATTTGTTGGGAGGTGGTGTGGCTGCACTCTTTGCGATGTTGCAGATTGCATCGAATCACATACAGATGACCTACTACTTCCTTTTTGTTATTGTGGCTATGGTTATAGCATACGCTGTTGAACTTATTCGCGAAAAGAGAGTGGCACAATTCCTGAAAGCAAGTGGCGTGTTGGTCGTTGCTGCCGCACTTGCCGTAGGTGCCAATCTTCCGTCGCTCTACCATACGCAAAAGTATAGTAAAGAGACAATGCGTGGTGGACATTCGGAACTTACAACCCCTGTTGGCGACAATAAGGTGAAACCACAAAGTGGATTGAGTAAAGATTATATTACCCAATGGAGTTATGGCAAGATGGAGACTATGTCGCTACTCATTCCCAATATCAAGGGTGGAGCATCGGGTGCGCTGTCGAGTCACGAAAAGGCTGTTGAAGCAGCATCTTCATCGGCGCGTCCTTATCTCTCGCAGGTGAACAGTTATTGGGGCGACCAACCCGGTACGTCGGGTCCTGTATATGTGGGTGCTATCATCTGTATGCTCTTTGTAATGGGCTGTATTACCATAAAATCGCCAATGAAGTGGGCGTTGATAGCAGCCACCATCTTGTCGATACTGCTATCGTGGGGTAAGAATTTTATGCCTCTTACCGATTGGTTTATTGACTACTTCCCTATGTACAACAAGTTCCGTACGGTGTCGAGTATATTGGTTGTTGCCGAGTTTTGCATACCGGTGCTTGCCATTATGGCACTGAAACAGTTTATAGAAAGCCCCGATAAAAAGCAACTCAAGGCAATGTTTATAGCCACGGGAATTACCGGTGGTATCGCCTTGTTGGCATTTGTTGCTCCCGGACTTTTCGGGTCGTTTACAAGTTACTACGAGAATGATATGATAGCGCAGAATGGTCGTTTGGCAGCATTGTTTAACGACATAGCCGAGGCACGACAAGCAGTGTTGAGTGCCGATGCGTTGCGCACATTATTATATATAGTGGCAGTGGCCTTGGTGCTATACTTTGTTAGCAACGGTCGCATCAAAAAGCAATGGGCGTTGCTTATAATAGGTGTATTGCTCATTGCCGATATGGGTAGTGTAAACAAACGCTACCTAAACGGTGACTCATTTGTCGAGAATCGCCGTAAGAGCGATCCATTCCCTATGACACAAGTCGATAAGTATATACTGCAAGACCCCGACCCCAACTATCGCGTGTTCAATCTTGCCACAGGCGACCCCTTCAGTGATGCCCGTACATCGTATTATCACAAGTCGGTAGGTGGTTATCACGCTGCTAAATTGGCTCGATATCAAGATCTTATAGACCGACAGTTGTCGCGTATGAGCGAGCCTGTACTCAATATGCTCAATACCAAATACTTTATTGTTCCTCTACAAGATGGCAACGTAACCGTGCAGCAAAATCCCGATGCAATGGGTAATGCGTGGTTTGTCGAGGAGGTACAATGGGTGGATGATGCCGATGCCGAAATGGCTGCTCTTGACACCTTCGATCCCGCCCACACAGCCATTATCGATAAGCGATTTGCCGAGTTGATAGATGCTACTGCTACCGTTGCCACCGAAGGCGATACCATAACACTGACATCGTATAAGCCCAACGAGTTGCGTTATGCGAGTAGTGCAGCCCACAATCGCGTGGCTGTATTCTCCGAGATATACTTCCCTTGGGGATGGCACGTTACAATCGATGGCACACCCGTCAAAGAGGCGCGAGCCAATTATGTGCTGCGTGCGCTCAACATCCCTGCCGGTAATCACGAGGTAGTGTTCCGTTTTGAGCCGGCATCTGTTGCCACAACCGAGCATATAGCCTTTGCATCGATGGTAGGAATATTGCTTATGCTGCTTGCCCCCCTTGTGGTGCGCTTGCGTGTGAAGCGATAAAGAGATACAGTTTAGAGTATAAAAAATGTGCGCTCCCTTCATCAAGGAGCGCACATTTTTGTTGTTGATATATCGTGTGATTATCGACCCGATTGGATGATTTTCTCACGCAGGCGATTGTTGAAATCTTTGGCCTTGATGAGTTCCTCGATAGTGAGGTGCATACGATATTTCCAATAGTAGGGGTTGATTGCGGGAACGTTGATTTGTTCTTCGAGAGGATTCTCACGACGCAACTCGCCGTCCATCGACAACCAATCTTGCAAAGGCAGGATGGTGAGCATCGAGGGTGATGCGAGGTGGTGTTCGAGAATGCGCTCGCAGATGTAAGGCTCGCAGAAGTAGGGGCTGTTGCCACCAAAGCACAATACGCGATTGTAGAAGTCTTGCATATGTTCGCGTGCCTCTTCCCACCAACCACGAATGCCGGCCATATCGTGTGTCGATGTAGTGGCAACCGAGAGGTAGGGATAGTTCCAAGTGCAACCAAATTGGTTGTTGACCTCTTTAGGCATACGTTGTACCTCGAGTGAGAGAATTTGCAATTGATTCATCACGGCAGGTACGCAGTGGGGTATCATACCCAAGTCCTCGCCACACACCAACATATTGGTAGCCGATAGCAGAGGAGGAAGTTTCTTCATTGCTTCGTGATACCAGAAGTCGTTGTGACGATAGTAGTAGAAGTCGTTGTAGAGAGCATCGAAAGCGTGGCGTTGGTACTCGGGCATCGATTGGTAGATGTACGATTGCCAAGCCGAGATGCGTGGGTGGTAGTGACCTTTCTTCACGGGGTCTTCTATAAACAATACCTCATCGTGCAGACGCATAAGACCTTCGCGCAATGCTACGCTACGCTCGTCGTCGCAGTTGGCAAAGAGGTCATATACCTTGCGTTGTGTGTTAACTTCGGGACGCATTCCGTAGCAACCACCACCAAGGGGCGAAAGGTATTCGTTGCGAGCATCGTTGGCATATTGACCGAAGATGTCGCTGAGCATATATTCGCGAATGTAGGGGTAGGTGTAGAGGTTCTTGTCGAAGTTAAAACCACGCGAAGCCAACTCTTCGGCAGTGAAGGGCAGTGCGGGGTTGAAGTGTCCGAGCAATCCGTGAATAGCATCGCAAGGAATCTCCCAAATACGGAAGAAACCAAGTATGTGGTCGATACGGTAAGCATCGAAGTATTCGGCCATCTTTCTGAAGCGCGATTTCCACCAGATGTAACCGTCTTTGTCCATTTCTTCCCAGTTGTATGTGGGCAAGAACCAGTTTTGACCGAGTACCGAGAAGTCATCGGGTGGCGCACCGGCTTGGCTGTCGAGGTGGAAGTATTTGGGTGTTGACCACGCGTCGGCACTGCGAGGGCTGATACCGATGGGTATATCGCCTTTCAATACCACGCCTTTGCTGTGGGCGTAGGCGCGAGTGGCTTGCAACTGCAAGTGCAAGTGGTATTGAGTGAAGTAGTGCAAACGCATAGTGTTGCAATAGGGGCTTTCGGGTGCATCGAATGTTGCAATGGCGTTGGCGTCATATACAGCGTATGCTCCCCATTGGTGGAAGTCGGGAGTGCCTGTCGAACTGCACAATGTGCGATATGCTGCGTAGGGTACAAGCCAATATTTATTCTCATTGAAGAATGTTACATACTCCTTCGATGCGAGTGTGGCATCGCCCTCTTGTGCAAATATCTCTTGGAGGTACTCGTTTTTGTAACGATTTACGCGCTCGTAATCAACATCCGACAATGCGTTCAACTCTTTGCGAATATTCTCGTAGTGGTCGCGACGAGCTTTCTCCTTGAGTTTGCCTATCTCCTCGATACGCAAATATTGAGGGTGCAAGGCGTAGATTGAGTTGGCACTGTAGGGGTATGAGTCGTGCCAAGTGCCTGTCATTGTAGTGTCGTTGATAGGCAGGATTTGGATGATGCGTTGCTCGGTGTCGGCTGCCCAATCAACGAGCAAACGGAGGTCGGCAAAGTCACCAATACCGAAACTCTTTTCGCTACGCAAAGAGAACACGGGAACGGCAACACCGGCACCCTTCCAAGTGCGAGATGATACCACTACTTGAGTGTCGGCAAGAACGATGGCTTCGTTCTCGGCAATTTGAGGCACAACGAAGTGGCGATTGTTGCGATTTTCCCACGCTCTTACCTCTCCACTCTTGGCATCGAGAATGACAAACTTGTAGTCAAATTCGGCACCTGCTTTGGCTGCATCTATAGCCACTGCCCAGATGGGGAAGTTCTTGTCGTTGAGTTTTACGGCTTTCTTTACATCCCACTCGCCAAGCGCTTTGCAACTACCCGATACGGCAAGAACCTCGTCGGGAGCGATTGCTGCCGATTTTACTTGCAACAATATAGTGCCGGGTTTTGCGGCAACGGTAGTTTTCTTGGGGCTTTTACGGGCGTAAATACTTTGTGTAAAAGCCGAACTGAAGAACGCATTGTCAACAGGAATATCATTCCACGAATCGAATGTACGGCAAGTTCCTGTTTGCTTGTTTATGTTTATTTGATGAGGCTCGCCCCACTCGGTGCGAACTTTAACTCCGTCACGGCATACAACATATTTGTACTTGACGGTAGTTGTATCAGGGCAATTAATTTCTATTTGCCAATTGTCAGCATCGACATAAGTAAGGGGGTGGATGTAGTCTTCGCCGTCAAAGACAACACCTATTGACTCTCCCCAATATGTGTGATACTTAACGCTTAAAATTAACGTCATATTTTGGTATTTTATGGTTTTAGTGGCTAAAAGTACATATTTTGCACCATTTAATATGGAAGGTGGTGATAAATTTTGTAACGTGTTGAGTGCAAACGTTTTCACTTTTGCCTAAATTATGGTTTTTTTGATAGTTATAAATTGATGCCGTTGTTGTTATAATTTGATAAATTTGTGTGTGCAACGACCCCAATCGGCGCAAACTGTTATGTAGTAAATTCCTTGTTGTGCCGAGGGTATTTGCAGCCTGATGGGAGTGTTGCTTGCCACATCTTGTAGTGTTGTTGATGCTATGAGCATACCCGATGATGTGTAGATGTGCAACTCTACCTCGCTTGCTGCCTCTTGGCACACAAGATTGAAGATGCCGTTACCTGCATTGGGGTAGATTGTTGTCGCTGTGTTGTTTGTGGGCGACTCTATATTATTCCTGTCGAGAATAAGATTCAGACCGGCATAGGTGTTTATCTTTCCGTATCCCGATGTGGCAGGGTTGCTTGTATAACTGTCTTGTGTGGCAGTTAGTTTTAGTACCTCTTTGGCTTGCTCGGGAGTGAGGGTAGGCTCGGCTTGCAACCATAGCGCGTATGTTCCTGTTACGATGGGTGCTGCCATTGAGGTACCCGAATTGGCACCATAATAATATGTAACACCGTTTATTTCATAACGGTTTTCAACCAATCCGTTGAAGAAATTCTCGGGGTCGGCAGCCAACTTTTCGTTGTATGCGGCTGTGATGATACATCCCGGAGCGCAAACTTCGGGTTTCATACGTCCGTCGGCTGTGTATCCACGACTTGAGAAGGGTGAAATATCATTTACCGGGTGTGTTGAACTATAATCTAATGTGGCTTTTTGTGAATCGGAAGTGTAAGAGCCTACCGATGTGATACGCTTGCCTGTTCCTCCTACCTCGTTGAGTGTCATTTCAAAGTCGCCACCCAGCCATCCTTCGAAACCTCTTGTGCTGAATTCGGTGGCAGGGGTATTGCACCAAACGTTTACCTTGCCACTCTCTCCTTTTATGCGCAGGGCAAAGTAGGCGTTGCCCAAGTTTCGGATGCCACTGACTGCAATGTGTGTGTTGTAGCAATCGTTTTCGGGGTATATTTGCGAGGCTGCCTCTACCATTATCTCTCGGTCGAAGTATTTTAAAGTGTTTTCGTAGAGTGTGTCGAGGGGTATCCAACCTGTCCAGTCGAGTACGGTATCGGTGTGACCGTGGTATAATTCTATGCCGTATTGTACCGGCTCTTTGCTCCATCCGTCGATTTCGGGAAGGCCTCCGTATTGCCGCAATCCGGCGCGTACCTCCTTCTCTTGGGTGTCAAAGTCGTGTCCGAGGTGGTAATACTCATCGCCCGAATTGCCCATAGCACCTACAATCAAACGCCCCGGCCCTTGCAAACTGTCGCAAAAGATATCGAATGCCGATGTGCCGTCGTGAGGCCCCATATTGCCACCTATACTGAGGTTGATAACGCAAGGCATATCGAGTTTCTCGGCGTAGTCGAAGATAAACTTAATACCGTCTATAATACCCTCGTTGAATATACCTCCTTCATCGGTGTGCATAGCATCGACAAGAATGAGTGATGCCTCGCGAGCGATACCTCCGTATGGGATGTTCTCTATGGCACTGCCTGCCGCTATCGATGCAACGTGTGTGCCGTGTATCTCGCCGGGACAGGGTGCTGCGGCCAATATCTCCTCTTCGGTATCGTACAGCGACCCGTAACTGTAAGGCTCGGGTGATGTGCCTGTAGTGTCATTCTGATTCCACGCTGCGAGGATACGGGTGCTGCCGTCGGCGTTGCAAAATGCTATGTGATTCCACTGAAAACCTATATCGACAATACCTACAATAACCCCTTTGCCCATAAAGCGCGAGGCTGTATATGACTCTAATATCTGTTGATATCCTATGCCCGGCAGTGCTACATCCAAGGTAGTGTGTGCAAGGTTGCCGGCATCGATGTATGATATTGCATCTATTCCGTTGAGCATCGGTATAACCGATGTGGGGATAAGTGCAGTTGCGTAGTTGCCCACTTGGGTGCCTACCTTAATGCCGTATTGCTCCAATGCTGTGGCATCGGATGTTATGATAGTAGCCGGAATGTATTTCTCTTGTCCGTCGCCTTTGATGCGAACGGTACTGCTTTTTGACTTGTTAAAGAGTATCTGCGCCGAGGGGGAGTATTGCAGTTGTGCAACAATAAAGTTTGCACAGATGCAGGCAAGGAGCGATAAGATTATTTTTTTCATTTGATATGTAGTTTTTCTCGTAAGAAATTTCCTGTATATGACTTTTCTACAGCGGCAACCTCCTCGGGTGTGCCACAGCATACAACTTCACCTCCGGCATCACCACCTTCGGGACCCATATCTATTACATAATCGGCACATTTTACCACATCGAGGTTGTGTTCGATAATGACAACGGTGTGTCCACGCTCAACAAGGTTATTGAGCGATTTCATAAGGGTGCCTATGTCGTGGAAGTGCAGACCTGTAGTGGGCTCGTCGAAGATAAACAGCGTGGGCTCTTGTCGCTCGTTGCTCAAGAAGTATGCCAACTTGACGCGCTGATTTTCACCACCCGACAGTGTTGAGGATGATTGACCCAATTTGATGTAACCCAAACCAACCTCTTGCAAGGGTTGCAGTCGCTTGATGATGCGTTTCTCTATCGTGCCGTTGCATTCGCCAAAAAATTCGATGGCTTGGTTAATGGTCATATCGAGGATATCCGATATATTCTTACCTCGATACTCGATGTCAAGCACCTCTTGTTTGAATCGCTTGCCTTTGCAACACTCGCATTCGAGGGTAATATCGGCCATAAATTGCATAGAAACGGTAATTGTTCCGTCGCCTTTGCAGTTTTCGCATCGTCCACCCTCGGCATTAAACGAGAAATATGAGGCGTTGAAGCCCATTTGCTTGGCGCCTTGTTGGTCGGCAAAGAGGTGACGTATTTCGTCGAAAGCCTTTAAGTATGTTGCTGCATTGGATCGCGAGGAGCGACCGATGGGGTTTTGGTCGACATATTCAATGTTCTTGACAAGGTGCATATCGCCTGTCAGGCGTGCGTATGTGCCGGGTATTTCGCCACCCAATCCGTAGTGGCGCAGCAAGGCGCGATGCAGAATGGTGCTGACAAGGGTCGATTTGCCCGAGCCACTGACTCCGGTTACAACGGTCATAACTCGCAATGGGAAAACAACATCGATATTCTTCAAGTTGTTCTCGGCAGCACCTTCCACCTTTATATAGTTGTTCCATCTGCGACGTTGCTCGGGAACGGGGATGCTCATCTCGTTGGTAAGATAGCGAATGGTGTAACTATTGGTATTGGTGGGTATAGGGTTGAGCGCACCTTGATATACAACCTCGCCACCCAAGCGTCCTGCCAAGGGGCCAATATCGATAATATGATCGGCAGCGCGTATGATTTCTTCGTCGTGTTCCACAACCACCACCGTATTGCCTATTTGTTGCAGGCGTCGAAGCACCTTTATAAGCATATCGGTGTCGCGCGAGTGTAGGCCTATGCTTGGCTCATCAAGAATGTATAGCGAGCCTACCAAACTGCTACCCAACGAGGTTGCAAGGTTGATGCGTTGGCTTTCGCCACCCGATAGGGTCGATGAGAGTCGGTCGAGGGTGACGTAACTGAGGCCTACATCCATCAGGAATTGCAGTCGGCTGCGTATCTCAGTAAGCAGTCGTGCCGCTATTTGTTGTTCGGTATCGTCGAGTGTGATGTCGGCAAAAAAGTGATGTAGTTCCTTGACCGACATTCGCACAAGTTGCATTATGGTGTGGCCACACACCTTCACATACAATGCAGCCGGCTTAAGTCGCGAGCCGTTGCAATGAGGGCAGGTGGTCTTGCCTCTATAGCGCGACAACATCACGCGATACTGTATTTTGTATTGGTTTTCTTGCAGCATCTTGAAGAAGTCGTTCAGGCCGTGAATGCCATCGGCGCCTTCCCACAGCAACTTCTTCTCCTCGTCCGATAGTTGGTAGTATGGTCGATGTATGGGAAACCCCGATTGTTCCGATGCTGCAATGAAGGCGTGTTTCCAAGCACTCATTTTTTCGCCACGCCAGCATATAACGGCATCTTCGTATATCGATAGTGTCTTATTGGGTATCACCAAGTTTTCGTCGATACCTATAACGCGACCGAAACCCTCGCAGTGAGGACAAGCACCGGCAGGACTGTTAAAGTTGAACATCAAATCGCTTGGAGCCTCAAATTGTATTCCGTCGGCTTCAAAACGCTTGCTGAAGTGGTACTCTTTTATCTCTCCATCAAGGTGAAATTGCAGTGTACACTCATCGCCACCCTCAAAGAATGCTGTTTCGGTAGAGTCGGTGAGGCGACTTATGGCAGCCCCGTTGTCGGCAACAGCCATACGGTCAACCAATAGTCGTGCTTCTGCTATGTTGCAGGTGGTTGCTTGCGATAGGATGTCTTCTATTGCAATGAAACTGCCCTTTATCTCAATACGGGTAAAACCCTCTTTGAGCAGTATGCCCAGATGCTCCTCGAGAGAGCGTTCGGCAGGTATGACAAGTCGTGTGAGCAGGGCAAATCGGGTGCCTTGAGGGTAGGATAGCATACAGGTAATGACATCTTTCACATCGTGCCTGCGCACCTCCTCGCCCGAAATCGGCGAATATGTGCGCCCGATGCGTGCAAAAAGCATACGCAAGTAATCGTATATCTCGGTCGATGTTCCTACCGTTGAGCGAGGGTTGCGCGTGTTTACCTTTTGCTCAATGGCTATGGCAGGGGGTATGCCTTTGATGTAGTCGCATTCGGGCTTGTTCATACGTCCCAAGAATTGTCGGGCGTAGGCCGATAGGCTCTCGACATACCGACGTTGGCCTTCGGCGTATAACGTGTCGAATGCCAAGGACGACTTGCCCGAGCCGGATAAGCCTGTTATTACTGTAAGTGTGTTGCGAGGTATCTCTATATCGATGTTTTTCAAGTTATTGACCCTCGCGCCCTTTATGATTATCTTTTGCTGCGACATTTCTCTATTTCTTAAGCATTTTGAAACTACAAACTTACACAATTTTTCTTTAGCACAAAAGTGTTACTGTGGCTATTAACTCGATATTGATTAATATTGTTATTTCAAATATTTTTGTTTTTTTTGTAGCGTAATCAATGAGCGATTACAACGGACAAATCCTGATGCCGAGAAAAGAAAGAATAACCCCCAAAATCTACAACGATGATACGAATTAAATTTGAGTTGAAGATTTGGAAATTCAAAGTAATAACAATCAAAGTTATTATCTAATTCCAAAGGGGAGGGTGGCAGCCCGCCCCACCTTGGGGGTTATGGTGCAAAAGTAAATAAAATTATGGAAATGGAAAACAAAACGGAAAAGAAAAGCGGTCGAGGAGGTCGTCGAGTAGGAGCAGGGCGCAAACCGAAGGGAGAGGCTAAACGTATTACTCTCGGATTTGTGGTGTCGGAAATGGCTTCAAACAATCTTAAAGCCTACGCCGAGCGAATGGGCAAAACTCGCAACGATGTTATCAATGAACTTTTAGAGGGGCTTATATAATTTAGCCCCTTTTTATATGCCTAACATTCGCAACATTTATCGATACTTGCTTACAACAGCCTTTATCGCGTTCATCAACCCATCCTGCGTTGCAATCTTGCCGTTAAGCGCTTTCATCACATTGTAGTCCATTGTGCCCTCTACCAACAAATGGTAAACGTGTACAGGCTTTGTCTGCCCTTGTTTAGATTAGCCACAAAAACAGATTGATAGGATATTCACACTACTATCATTAATAGAAACTCCCACCAATCAATCAATAGTTCGACAAATCGAGGGGTTGCTCAATGTGCTTCGAGATTAACAACAAAAGCCCTCGAGAAATCGTGGGTAAATATAGAAATATAATTTGATATAGTTATGTATTTAGGTAAAAGAAAAATAATGCGATGAAGAACGTAGGAAATAAAGTAATAGCAGACAAGTACTGAATGTACTTTATTTCTTGTTTGTATCATACACTATGTAGGCGTTATTATATCGTGCTAAAATAGTTGCATAAGCAACTATATGATATATAAAAGAAAAGAGTCGCCACCAATGGTAACGGCTCAACTTCCTTCAAACTGAATGAATAAATTATTCAGCTACTTTGCAAGAATCGCAAGCTACTTCGCAAGAATCGCAAGCTACTTTGCAAGAATCGCAAGCTACTTCGCAAGAATCGCAAGCAACAGCGCAAGAGTCGCATACAACAGCAACGCTATCAACAGTTTCTTCAGTAGCCTCAGCGGGTTTGTTGGTGCAGGCTGCGAAAGAAACAGCAGCAGCAACTGCAAAGAACAATACTAACTTTTTCATTTTTTCCTTAATTAAAGATAAAACAATAACTTGTAGTTTCAAAAACGCGACAAAGGTATAGATAATTTTTCAATACGTTGCAAGAAATTAAAGTTTTTTTTCTGTTTCTCTTGCGAAAACGTGTTTTTTACCTATTAATTTGTGTATAAATAGCGTTTAATACTACGTTTCGGAGTCTTTTCGAACTCTTCGGCGTGCAATTGTATCTTGGCAATTTGCTCGTAGGGTGCTACAATTTTATTGAGTTGTTTGCGATTTTCTTCCATAATACCGGGCAACTCTTCGTTGCTAACGCCGTCGGCATCCATTGTTTCGGTGTCGGGGAATACAAGTGCCACGAGTTTGCCATCACGCTCTACAACAAGACTCTCCATAACGTAGGGCAGGTTGTTGAGTTTTGCTTCTATCTCTTCGGGGTAGATATTTTGTCCGTTGGCTCCCAATAACATTGTTTTGCAACGACCCTTGATGAAGATGGTGCCATCGGGTGTGATTGTACCCAAGTCGCCGGTGTGCAACCAACCCTCGCTGTCCAATACAGCCTTGGTTGCTTCTTCGTTCTTGTAGTATCCTTGCATAACGTGTTCGCCACGAACGCATATCTCGCCTATCTCGCTGTTGGGGTCGGTCTTTTCTATCTTGGTTTCGACGTAGCCAAAGAGGGTGCGACCTGCCGAGTTGGCTTGGAATTCGCGATGAGGTGTGTGGCTGATAAGAGGGGCGCACTCGGTCATACCATAACCTACGGTAAGGGGAAACTTGATTTTGCGAAGGAATGCCTCAACCTCGCCGTTAAGCGGTGCACCACCTACAATTACTTCTTCAAACTCGCCACCAAACGCGTCGATGAGTTTCTTGCGTATTTGTGCGTATATCTGATCGTTGAGTAGGGGGATGTTGAGTGCAAAACGCATTGCTCCCTTGCTGATGAGGGGTTGTATTTGTTTGCGATATACTTTTTCGAGGATAAGGGGTACACAGATGATGAGGTTGGGTTTTACCTCCGACAAGGCTTTCAACAAAATCTTGGGAGAGGGTGTGCGACCCAACAGTGTGATGTGTGATCCTACTGCCAACGGGGTGAGGAAGTCGAAGGCGCATCCGTAGGCGTGTGCAAGAGGCAAGAATGACAATGCGCGTGAGCCTTTGTAGTGGAGGTGCGAACGAGTACCGTACATAACGTTACCTGCAAGGTTGTTGCCGGTGAGCATTACACCTTTGCTAAATCCGGTTGTACCCGATGTGTAGTTGATAATAGCGAGTTCATCGTTGCCATTATCGGCATATACAACATCTTCTTGTGTAAATCCGTTGGGATATTTCTTATTATATAGTTCTTTGATTGACTGCAACTTGATGTCGATTTCTTCATCATCTTGTTGAGCAAGTAATGAGAAGTCGTCGATAGAAATTGAGGCACGAACGTTGGGCAGACGCTCAAGTTCGAGATGTTCCCATATATGGTTGCTTGCAAAGCATAGTTTCGATTCGGAGTGGTTGAGGATATGGTGCATATCGTGGGGGTTGAATTCCTGAAGAATAGGAACAAGAACGGCACCGTATGTAATAACCGACATAAAGACGGTACACCATTGAGGTGTGTTTTTACCAACAAGCGCTACTTTATCACCTTTTTCTATACCACATTCTTGTAAGAAGATGTGCAATTTGGCAATCTCTTCAGAGAGTTCTTTATAAGATATAGTCTTTCTTGCACTATAATCGGTTAATGCAGGGAGTTCCCAATTTTGACGAAAACTGTCTTGATAAATCTGTATTAATCGTTGTTCTATCATAATGTTTTTTAATCAAAATGCTTGATGAGGTTGTATGATTTAGGCACAAAATTAGCAGTTTGTGCTCATTCCTATTTATTCTTTATGTAACAAATCGGTATTATTGTGCAAAATTTGGCACAAAATACCTAACTTTGGGCAAAATTTAAGGTGACAAATGATAGATACATCGGTTTTTCAAGATAAAACGGCTGTTTTTTATACGCTGGGATGTAAACTCAATTTTGCCGAAACTTCGACATTGGGTCAATTACTTGCCGAGCAGGGTATTCGCAAAGCCCGTTCAGGCGAGAAGGCTCATTTGTGTATAATAAATACTTGCTCGGTGACCGAGTTGGCCGATAAGAAGTGCCGCCAAGCCATACGTCGCATTGCTCGCAAGCACCCCGATGCCTTTATGGTGGTAACAGGATGCTATGCACAACTCAAGCCACAGGAAATAGTGGATATGCCGGAGGTTGACTTGGTGCTGGGGGCTGAGCAAAAATTGGATATACTCAAGTATCTGCCTTCGCTCGATAAGTCGCAGCAAGGCGAGATGTTTGTTACGCCTCACAAGGATATACGCCTCTTCAGCCCGTCGTGTTCGCGAGGTGACCGTACGCGCTACTTCTTGAAGGTGCAGGATGGTTGCGACTGTTATTGCACTTATTGTACCATCCCCTTTGCTCGTGGTCGCAGCCGCAGTGGTACGGTGGCACAAATGGTAGAGCAGGCTCGTCAGGTAGCAGCCAATGGGGGTAAGGAGATTGTAATAACAGGTGTCAATATTGGCGACTTTGGCAAGCATAGTGAGGAGAACTTTTATGACTTGATAAAGGCTCTTGACGAGGTTGAGGGTATCGAGCGTTATCGCATATCCTCGATAGAGCCCGACCTACTCTCCGATGAAATAATAGAGTTTGTGGCTCACTCCAAGCGATTTTGTCACCACTTTCATATTCCATTGCAGTCGGGTAGCGATGCTGTGTTGCAGTTGATGCGTCGTCGTTATGATACAGCCTTGTTTGCACACAAAATTGAGTGCATCAAGCGTGTTATGCCCGATGCCTTTATAGGGGTTGACCTTATAGCCGGTATGCGTGGCGAAACCGATGAACTTTTTGAGGAGAGTTATCGTTTTATAGCATCGCTCGACGTGACGCAACTGCACGTCTTTACCTATTCCGAGCGACCCAACACTCGTGCTTTGGGTATCGAGCCTGTCGTGGATATTCCCGAAAGACATCGCCGATGCAATAAACTTATTGAGTTGTCCGATGAGATGCTGCATCGTTTCTACGAGGCACATCGAGGCAGCGTGCGCCCTGTCTTGTTTGAGCAACCGGCAAAGGGTGGGCCTATGCACGGCTTTACCGATAACTATATAAGGGTGGAGATGCCTTATAATCGCGATGTCGTTAATAAAGTGCGAATGGTGCGATTGGGCGACTTTAACGAAGCCGGTGATGCGCTTACTGCCCAATTTGAATAATACGTATGAAGAATTTGCTCGAGAAAATAGGATATTCGTTGCTCAGTGCGCTGCTCAATCTATTGGCTGTACTGCCTCTACCTATATTGTATATAATATCGGACTTATTATACCTTATAATATATTATGTAATAGGATATAGGCGTAAGGTGGTGCGTGAAAATCTGCTCAAGGCGTTTGCCGAAAAGTCGGATGATGAACGCTTGGTCATAGAACGTCAATTCTACAAGCACTTTGCCGATTATATGGTGGAAACCATCAAGATACTGCACATCAGCGATAAGGAGATGCGCAGTCGTATGGAGTTTGTGGGGGCCGATGTGGTAGATAGATTTACCACGCAAGGACGGTCGGTAATGTTGTTGTTGGGGCATTATGGCAATTGGGAGTGGATACCATCGTTGACAATGTGGTGCGCACAGCCACAAGGCATACAATTGGGGCAGATATATCGCCCGTTGCGAAATGAGTGGTTCGATAATTTTTTCCTTCGCTTGCGTACACGATTTGGAACACAGTGTATTGCCAAGAATGACACCTTCCGAAATCTGATAAAATGTAAGCGCGATGGACGTGTGTCGCTCACCGGTTTTATTGCCGACCAAACACCGTCGCCTCGCAATATACATCATCGTACCGAATTTTTCGGGCAACTTACTCCCGTTTTGACCGGTTTTGAAACGATAGCGCGAAAATTGGATATGGCTGTGGTTTATATCGATGTGGAGGTAGTGAAGCGTGGCTATTATCGCGCTACATTCCGTCTGTTGGAAGATAATCCGACTACTTGCCCCGACTATGATATAACTAATCGCTATATAGCCGCTATGGAGCAGACCATACGTCGCGCGCCTCACGCTTGGTTGTGGACTCACAAACGCTGGAAGTGGGCGTAGTAAAAGTTACAATGAATTATGAAACCTGTTGCAGTAGTTATACTTAATTGGAATGGAGCCAAGTTGCTCCAAGAGTATCTGCCCTCGGTGTGTGCCGAAACGGCCGATACCCTTGCCGATGTTATAGTTGCCGATAACGGCTCTACCGATAACTCTCTCGATGTGCTACGGGAGGAGTTCCCTGCTGTGAGGGTACTCTCTTTTGCCGAGAATTATGGTTTTGCCGAGGGCTACAATCGAGCCATTTCGCAGTTGCAAGAGTATCGTTATATTGTCCTGCTTAACTCCGATGTTGCTGTAGGCAAGGGCTGGTTGCAACCACTGTATGAGTATGCCGAGCAGCACCCCGACGTAGCAGCGTTGCAACCCAAGATACGCGCCTATCGAGAGCCCGAATATTTCGAGTATGCAGGAGCGTGTGGTGGCTATCTCGATTGTAATGGTTACGCCTATTGTCGGGGTCGTGTGTTTGATACTGTAGAACGCGATAATGGTCAGTATAATGAGGTGACTGAGGTGGCTTGGGCATCGGGTGCGGCTCTCTTTGTGCGCACCGAACTCTATATGCAGGCCGGTGGCTTGGACGCCTCTTTCTTTGCGCATATGGAGGAGATTGACTTGTGTTGGCGATTGCGCCTTATGGGCTATCGCATTATGGCTGTGCCTCGGGGCGAGGTGTATCACTATGGAGGTGCATCGCTCGACAATGCCAGCCCTCGCAAGTTGTACCTCAACTATCGCAACAACCTGTTGATGATGTACAAAAATTTGCCTGCCAATATCCGTTCGTGGCGTATCTTCCGTCGCAAATTATACGATGGCATATCGGCTGTTAAGTATCTTGTCTCGGGTAGGACCGATTATGTAAAGGCTGTGTGGGACGCACATCGCGATTATAATAAGATGAAAAATCAGTATCACACCCAACCTGCCGAAAATCGTTTGAATGACTTGCCTCAAGGCCGTGTGAATATCATTCTCGATTACTTCCTGCGTGGGAAGAAAAAGTATAGCGACCTACATATATAATATAACAACAAACGCCTGCTCCGTTATAAAGCAGGCGTTTGTTGTTATTAAAGGTGGAGATATGTTAGCCAATAACTATTTTGCTTTGCGTGTCGCCTACTTGTACAATGTAGATGCCTTGTGGTAGGATGGTGGCGTTGATTACATACTCAACCTCGCCGACCGACTTGCCACGATGAACAACCTTGCCCGTAGCATCGAACAGTGTTACCTTATCGCCTTTGACAAGACCTGTGATGTAGATGCGATTGTCTTGAACTTTGATTGCTACACCGTCGGTGGTGATATTGTCGATGCCGGCTGTAGATGCTATACGTACTACATTTGAACCTACCTCGCCACAACCCGAGTAGATGGCTTTCACTTGGTACTCATAGAAGTTGCCGGGGTGTATCTCCTCGTCGATGTAGTATGTGTCTTGCAGGGGTGCATCGTTGAGCAGTTCGCTGTTGCAATATACATTGTAACCGATGAATGAGTTGCGTTCCGATGTGGCTGTCTGTGCCAATCGAACAGTACGAATACCCACGTTGTCGGTTGTAACCAATGGCGAGAAATCCAATGTTTGGTAGTTGCGAGGGGCTTTAGCACTACCCTTATCGGCATAGGCACGCAAGCCCAATGTTATGTTCCAATTACCATCGATATCGTTGGCGTTGAGCGTACTCCACGTTTTGCCGTCGCTTGAGTACAAGTCGCCACGACCTACCTTGCCCGGGCCTTCGTCGTAACCGAGGGGCACCGATATTTCGTTATGCTCGATGTAGGCTACCACACGAAGGGTCTTGTTGGTGTTGATAAGCAGAGGCTGTTTCAATTCTACGGTGTTGAAACTGTATTGTTTCAAGTTGGGAACGTATTGTTGGGCTATGAGGTTTTCGCCTTCGTATATAAGCAAGAAGAGCGCGTCGGGTATCTGGTTGATGTATAGTTCTACTTCCGACAACGACATACGTTCGTAAGGTTTCAATTCATCGTTGTTCCATTGTACTCCGGCAAAGAATGCTCCACCACTTGGCATACCTGCTGCGTCGTGAACACTGCCACTGTGCCACTTGAGGTTTACCACGTCGCCCAAGGCAGGGGCACTCCAAGCGAGGCTGTTGGCACCGGTGTTGAGTGTTTCGACAAAGAGCATACCCGGTTTTTGGCAACCGTTGCTATAATCTACTTCAATCTCTACAGGCTCGCAATAGTCGCTTATGCACGATGACACATAGTAGGCACGCACTTGATAACTGTACTTACCCGGTGTGAGGTTGCGATCGGTGTATGAAATATCGGTAATAAGTTCGGTATTGAGTTGTTCCCCATCGCGCAATATATCGTATCCGTATGCCTGTCCTACCAAGTGGTTGTCTATGGCTAAGGCATCGACATACTGAGTATGCGCGCCGGCTTCGTGACGTATGGCTATATAATCGATACCGGCCGGAATGGTAATTGTGTATTGTTTCCAAGCCTCACTTGTGATTATGTTGCTCATAGGAATGAAGTCGGTAATATTCTTTCCGTCGGTCGATGTCATAACCTTTAACGTACCGTTGCCCGAATGGTCATCGTGGTTGCGTGCTGCGAATGAGAGAATCTTTTCGCCATCTTGCTTGCCAATGGGTATGATGAGCCAGCCGTCGGCCTCTTTGCTTACTTGCAGAGCGTGGTTGCCTTGGTAGGCTGTTAGGTCGCTTATGCGCCACAGTCCGTTGACGTTTTCCCATTCGTTGCGCTCGTATGCAGTACCGACAGTGCCATTTTCGAAACTCTCGTATGTGTCGGCGAGCATTGTTGTGGGATCGACAAAGGAGATATTCACGTTGTAACCGTAGGTCGATTGAGTTGCTCGCACATCGCAGGGCGTTTCGCAATGTTCGGCGTCGTATATATCGATGTGGGTTGCTTCGGAGCGTTCCGATGTATTGCCGTCGATATAAACAGTCTCTATTTCATATTCGTAACTGCCCACAGTCGATTCATCCTCGGTGAAGTAACGGAAGGGAACAGGCTCTTCGTTACGTTTCTCGCCATTGCGATAGATGTTGTAGCCTGCCAAGCCTTGTATGCTGCCCAAGTCAAAGAATATGAAGCGACAATTGGAAGGCTCTTGCAAGGCTACAGCCAAGAGGTTTAAGCCCTCGTTGGTTGTTATAACCGACATACCACCTGCCATCGAGCCTGTTTCGGGAGTTATCTCAATGTAGTTGCTTATATCTATTTTTCTCTTTAGTGCGCCGGTGGCTTGGTCGTAGCAGCATATCATATAGGGCTGTTCATATCCTTGTTCAAAGGTGTATAATGTGCCGTCGAAGTATGCCGATCCGGCTGCGCCCTTCAGTATAGGCCCATCGGCCAATTTTGCGCCACGTTTGCTCACATATATACTTGTTTCCCAGTCGCCTACTTCAAATCCACCTCGGCCATTGTCGAGGGTGGGAATATAGGCAATGTGGCGAGCAATTTCCGACACTGAAATTGTGTCGGCAATAGACTTGCTTTCCATATCGATGCGATATATTGAACTGTTGCCGTCGGTAGCGTAGAAGTCGCTACCGTCGTATGCCAAGTTGCGAATACCACCAAGACTGCTGTTTATCAAGAAACTCTCGATATACTCACCCTCGAGGCTATACTTACATATTGTGCCGTTGGTACTGTGCAGTGTTGTGTATATGTAGTGACCGTCCGATGCAATACCCATTTCACCCGAGAGGTTGCCTCGGAATGAACTTACATATTCGGGATAGCCCTCCTCGGCAGTAGCCTGAACTTGTGTCAAATCAACGGGGAATGAACTTTCGACCGGTAGGGGGAAGTCCCAACGAATATGAACGGTGCGATTGAACTCCGTTTCGCCAACAACATTGCGAGGAGGCAGAGGCGTACTCAAATCTATGATTTGCGCTGTTACGGCATCGCAAAGAGCCGATTCACCACCGTCGGCATATACCGATGATACTTGGTACTTGTATAGGCCGGCTGTCGTTACCTCATCGTTGTAAGCGCACGATTCGATGCTTTGGTTGTTCACCCGTTTGCCGTCGCGATACACGTTGTAGCCTATAGGTGCTACCTCGGGAGTATCGGAGGGTGTTAGGTTGAGCGAAATATTATAGTTGCCGTCCATACCTATGTGGGTAAGGGGATACCACTCTTTACCGTCGGTCGATACGATGTTACCCTTGCCATTTTGCGAGGGCGAGGCATCCAATCCGATGGGGCGCATACCACTATCGTGTGCCACGAGGAAGGCTATGCGATAGTCGCATCCCGGCTCGATGATGATAGGATTCTTGAGGGGTATATTGTTATATGCACCATATATGATATTTGTATCGTCAATATTCTGTGATACAATGCGTTTGTTGTCTTTGTACACTTGCAGTGAGAGAGATAGGAAACGCTCTTGTATAAATACGTCGATAGAGTTTAATATCATATTGCGATAATCGACAAGTTCGGTGTGATCCCAAGCAACAGCCGCCCAGAAGTATCCTCCGTCGGCTACTCCCATTGCATTGGCGTTAATACCATTGTCCCAACGTAAGGTGGTGTTTTCTTTCAATGTTGCATCGGGACTTTGCCACGAGAGATTTACCATACGATTGCCCGTAACGTTGTGTGAGAGATTGAGAGGGGCGTAGTATGGTGCGCCTACTTTGATGTAGATGCTGCGCTCATCGGCTTGCATCGACTCTTTCTCGCCGTACAAGGCTGTAACGGTGTAGGTATAGTTGCCGGCTACGAGTTGTGTGTCGGTGTAGGTTGTTTCGGCAATAACCTCTTGGTTGACACGCTCTCCGTTGCGATAAATGTAATATCCGTCGGGGGTGTGGCTGCTGTTGTTTTGCCACGAGAGGATAACCGATGATGTACCGTCAATGGTCGCTTTAAGTTGTGTGGGACGGGGTGTGTTGGTGGCATCGGTGGCTGTGTAACTTACAGGTATATCCTGCATATCCAACTCGGGGACTGTGAATAGTTGCATAGGTAGGTTGTAGGTATTGCCTACTGCTCCATTGCGAGAATCGAAATTGAAGGTAATCTCTTGCGTCTCGCCACTTGCCAAGAGTCCGGCTTCGGGCTCTATGGTGAGCCAATCTTGAGTTTTGGCCAATTCGTACACAAAAATGCGCGAGGGCGATTGCTTGATGATACCTACCAACGAGAGTGTTCCGTCAATGAAGTTGGATGTCGCTTCCAAGCCACATATATAGTTGGGAACATTAAGGTTACCAATCTTATAGCCCGGTATGTCATCTATCAAGTGCGATATAGAGGTAAGGGCGCGGGTGTTGAGGTTGTATTGGATAATTTCCAATTGGTCTATTTGGTTGGTGCCTGAAATCTCCTCGTTGCTAAACCACAAATATGGGCCTCCCGGGGTTACGTTGTCGTAAGCCGAGCCGAAGGCTCCTATATCCTTGCTTGTTGAGATATTACGGAAACTTACGGTAACATTACCTTCTCGGTCGATGCGACCTACCGAGTTGAAACTACCTACCCAGAATTGGTCGTTGCGTGGATCATAACTACAGTGTGTAATTTTCAAGTCGGGTTCGGATGTAACGGCTATCTCCTTGACAAAACGCTTGTTGCGCAAGTCGAGGCAGAAGAGTATATTGCTGTAATCGCTACCGTAGAAATATGTGCCGTCGAAGGCAAAGTCGTACATCATATAGTACATTCCCGGTATAGAAAACTCCTCGATAAAGTTACCCTCTTTGTCGTACTTAAAGAACTTGCCTAAATAGAAGGTCGAGGTGGTGTAGAAGTACTCACCGTCAAATACTACCGATGTTTGTAAGTCGCCCGATGCGTCAAAGTCTTTCTGTACATTCCATACGTTGCTGTCATCGCCTGCGTTGGTTTCAAAGGTAGGTATGATATTCCAATTCAGTGCGCCATCGCCTGTGTTGGTGAGCGTGATAGTTTTAGTAGTGGTACTTTCGGTGGTGAGGTCGGCGTGAACGGCATTTTGGCTCAATTGCAATATGGGTCGTTGTACACTTGCTGTATATGAGTTGTTGCTGTCGTCGGTAATATCCCACACGCCACTGAATGTGTTGTAACCCCGCTCATCGATGGTGATGGTGTATTTGCCTTTTTCTATTTGGGGCATCTGTATTACACCATTCTCATCGGTCGTTGCATCGATTATGGCATCGTGATTGGCTGTGAGGTTGACCTTGCAATTGGCAATAGGTGTGCCTTGAGATTGCACGGTGAGTGTGGCTGACGTCCACTCGGGGCACCACACCTTTATATCATCGACGTACCAATAGTCTATGTAATAAGCATTTACGCCGAAGGCACGGAAGCGGATACGGAACAGATTATTGGTGAGTATATCCTTGAGGCAGTATTGCTCAACGCGCCAGTCGAATGTCTGTTCATCGTTGCCAAATGCTGCGATGCGAGTCCAAGTCAGTTCGTTGTCGCACGAAATCTCTACAGCCAGCGAGTCGCCAACCTCTTTGTTGTAGTTGACGTGGCGCAGATTGAATCGCAGATAAGTATTTTCGGCATCGAGTGTGTGCAGTTCGGTGGAGATGAGTGATTGTGAGTAATTTTCGAGCGAAGAATATACATATTGTGCAGCATAATCGACCAAGCCGTATGGGTGGTATGAACTACTCCAACGCGATTCGTTGCCGTGTTCATCGACCGGGGTACTCCATTTATCTTCCGAGAGGATATTTTGGTCGAAATTGTCCTCAAAAGGAAGCAACCGAATGTCGGGTACTACAACCTCGAGAGCCTCCGATTGAATCTTTTCGCTACCGTCGCTATATACAGCACCAATGGTGTAAGAATATGTATCGTACTCGGGAACAATGTCGGTGTAGAAAACATCGGTTATAAGGTCTTTATTTACTTTTTCGTTGTTGCGATAGAGGTTGAAACCTTCGAGATATACCTTGGCAGGTGCTTGGGGGCGCACACGGTTGGTGCCTACAAAGATGTCGTCGATAAGCAACATAAAGGCTTCGTGTGAAACGCAGTTGATTGTGACGTATTTTGCCTCTTTAGGTATTTCGTATTTGAAAAGAGTCCAATCGGTAGGTACTTCTATATAGTTTCCTTCGTTGATGAATGTAAAGTTTGAGGCTTGTTTGCCGGTTGTTGAGTAACCTACACGCACTCTCTCGGCACCATAGGCGTCGGTGTAACTCTTGGCTCGGAAACTGACCTGAAAATTCTCATCAAAGTTGAGTTCGGGCGATATGATATAATCATTGTTTCCACCATCGACCGTAAATGCTACAAGCATCTTTGTTCCCGAATAGGGCTGATAGGCAGGCCAATCGGCAACAGATGGTACTGTAGTAGCAGGATTCATAATGACATAAGCCATCTTTTGTCCTTGAGTGGGGAATGATGCAGCCGTCCAAGTGTATGTGTATTCGTTATCCATATCAAGATAACTCCAACCGATGTTACCACTTGAGTTGATTGCGAAATCGGGGTGCGACTCAAAGTCCTCGAAGTATCCGTTGGTGGCTTCGGGGGTGTTCCAGCGCAGTGTTACATCTTTATTGTCAATCTCAACAAGGTGCAATCCGTAGGGAGCACCGTCCTCGGCCGCTGTAAGTCGTTGGGTGGTGTAATCGACAGTATTGTTATGCGTCGGTGTTGAGGTGCGACCTATTGCCGAAGGTTTTACCTTCTCGGCATTGTCGGCAAAGGCATATATAAGGCATCCGGCTGCTATAACGAGTAGGGATGTTAAAAGTTTGCTCTGTTTCATTGTGGTAAATTTTATTATTTCACAATCACTTTCAAAATTTGACTTTCGTTTTGACGGTCGAAACGAATGATAAGTACACCCTTGTAACCGGCAACATCAAATGTGCAACCGGCATTGCCATCGGTTTCGTTGTTGTATAATACAACTCCGTCGGGGGTGCTGCACAATATGTGTGTGGGTGATGTTATCCCCTCGATGTAAACGGTGTTGTTCATAGCATAGGCTTGAACATTGTCGGATAATACTCTATTGACGCTTGCATCGTATCGATAGAATGCAGGCTCTGATGAATCGTAATACAAGATACCATCGCCGGCATAGACTTGTATGGCGTAGGTTTTGCCCTGCTTAAATTCATCCGGGACTGTTTCCCGAATGGTTATTTTATTGTCATTTACAGCACCTGCGCTGAGTAGATTTCATACATAACCTTCATTAAATCCCAGTGTCAGATACTTGATTCTTATGTTGCGACCTCCGTGTTTGCAGGTGAAACGCAGTTTTTGGAATTTTCTGCCCAATAAATAGTCACTTAAGAACATTTCATAGCCTTCGGCATTGTATTCCGATATGTTGGCAGCCGGCCCTATCAGTTCCCAAGTTTCGCCATCTTCAGTACCTTCAACAGTGAATGTTGAAGTACCTATAGGACCTGATGAATATATCATAAATATCAGGTCGGTTATGCCATCGGGGAAGGCACGGGTTTCTACCATACCGTCGCCTGTGAAGAAAAGTGAGCCTGTAGCCAACTCTACGTCGCCACTGACGCAATCCCATTCATTGGTGGGATAGAACATTGCTCCGTTATATATCGAATCGGTTACCTCGTAGAAGTCGAGATAGTATCTTGCGGCATTCTCTACCTCGGTCCATTCGAGTTCGAGCGCATTGCCTACCAATTCGAAGCGTGTTACTTTAGGAGTACCTAACTTGCTTGCCAAGTATATTTGCCATAGCCACAAGTTGCTTTGCAGTTTCTCCGAAGTACATACAAATGCTATATAAATCTCTTGACCGGCGTATGAACTGAGGTCAACCTCCTCGGGTACTTGAATACCGAAGTTGTCGGCAAAAGAGAATTGCTTGACAAGGTGGAAGTCCTCGATGTTGCGAGTATGTGTCGATACATATATATCGAGTTTTTCGACGGTAGTCTGCTCAACGACACCACGAACAAAGTACAAATGACCGTTTTCGGGAACGACCATACGGGTAGAAATGAGCCAATCATCGGCGTTGTTCCAATAGTCAAATTGGTACAACATACCTTGAGTGGTATCATCAAACACCCAAGTAGTACCATCGCTGTTGTTGTCTATAATCTGCCAACAGTCGGGCTCGCCATCGGTCCACGAGTTGAAGTCGGCTATGTAAGGCGCATTGGCCACTTGGCACTCGGTCTTGACGGGAATGGCTGCACCATATACTATTGTATTGTCCTCAAGGCGCATATATGCTCGCACATAGTAGAGTGTGCCCGGCTTGAGGCCTGTTATGGTAGTGCTTATGTTATCGGCTGTTGCTACGACAATCTGAGGCGATGTGCTTATGTCGGGGTCTTGGTCGGTGTCCCAGCAGAAGCCCATTTCGATAATGCCTTTGGTGCTTTTTTCGAGCGTAGCAGTCACCTCAATCGATGTGTCGCGTATGTTGTCGGGCTTTTGGGTCTTTATGATAGATAGATTCTCGATACCACCTTTCACTTGGAAATAGATAACACCCTCCTCCTCGCGAATGTTGGTTATGGGAGTATTGGTCTTTTCGCCTGCCCAACTCAGGGCGTTGGGGGTTGAGTTGTCGGTAAATTCGGTATTTCCCGAGCGTCCCGGATAGGTGTCGCCATTGCGAGTGTTGGTGTCATCGATACCGTCGGCCGGTTTTATATACATACAACGGTGCTTGCTGTTGTTATTGGGCCCGTTGACCGACCAATACTTCTCAACCATCTCATCGGTGTAGTCGTAGTGATATATGAGTAGTCCGTGAGCGGGCAGATAGGTGTCCCAACCGGTTTTTTGGCGATTCTCAAGAATAAACCATTCGTGTCCTGTGCCTTCGGCTCTATTGGGTTGGGCGTTGATGTAGTATGCAACGTTTTCGCTGATGGGGTTGAGCGATATATCGGCAACGTCTTTCAGTTCTATAGGGTTGCACCATCCCATTTGCATACGTTCAAAGGCCATCAAGCAAGGAGGTGTGCGACTTTCGTTGTTGTAACTACCCGAAGCAAAGATGCTGTAGTCGCCCGGGTCGAGTCCGTATCCGTCGGTATATTCGTCGGTGTCGTACATATCTTTCAAGCCGAGAACGTGACCAAACTCGTGCGTGAATGTTCCTATACCGTCCATCTTCTCGCCCTCGGCACCTACAAACTCGGCCGAGCAACCATAGGCGTCGATAATGATGCCGTCGATGGTGAGCGAAAATTCATCGAGTGTCCAACTGTGAGGCCACATATCATCGCCATTACCGGTACTTGCCTCGCTATATCCGGCATAAACAACGTTGACGTTGTCCATATAACCGTCTTTGTTGTTGTCGAATATCGAGAAGTCGATGTCGGGGTTTTGTGCCTTGGCAATGTTGCAGGCATCTACAATCATAGCACGAGGGTTGGCATCCTCGCCGGTGTCCTCGCTATTGCCTGCATAGTAGAGTTGTGTGTAGGGCAGTGTATAGGGGCCCAATACGGTAAAGTTGGGGATAAATTGCCCCATAGAGTTGTCGCGATAGTAGTCTTTCACACTACCTGTTCCTCCGTCAACCGAGTAACCTTTCTCGTTTAGCCACTTGTCGAAATCGTTGTTGGTAAATGTGAAGGGTCGGTCGCTGAAACCTACCAATATAACAAGATATTGACTTTCTGCTGTCTCTTCGGCTGCTCGCTTTTGTCCCACCAATGGGCGTGCCGATGTGGGTGGTGTAACGCGAGGCGATTTCTTGCCAACAACTCGTTGTCCTACCCATTGAGGTATGATTCTCTTGGCAGGAGCCAATTGTGACAATACTTTTACCTCGTCGGTGGTGCGTGCATCGATGTTATTGGCTATTAGTTGGAGGGGCTTTTGCGTGGTGGTGTCAATATATTTAAAGAAACCATCTTTGTCCTTCTCAATCAAATATCCGTCGATAGTTGTCGTATAGTGAAAACTTTCATCACCATATATCCTTATAGTCAGCAGTGAGCCGTCGGGTTGGGTTACAGTGATGGGGTTGGGGTTTGCCATAATGGCGCGTGCTACCGGCGTGAAGCAGAATAATGCTCCCATACCGATAATGACCCGAAGAAACAAGTTTTTCATATTTCAGGATTTATATTGTTGGCGATGTATTGAAAAGGGCAAACTGCAAGCAGTTTACCCTTTAGTAATATTAATGTACGGCTATTTTGGTTATCTTATTACCAACCTTTACTATATATATACCACAGTCGAGGTTAAATGTCGCTTCGTTATATACGGCTTGTGAGGCTACTACCTTACCTGTAATATCGTATATGGCAACGTCGGTGCGATTGTTGTCGGCAGTAACGGTAACATTGTTGCCTGCGATGCGTATGTTGTTGCCTTGTGCAACCTCGTCGATGCCCGAACTTTGACCACTTACGGTTACTGTGATGACGTTATATATTCCATCAAGTTTCAAATAATAGTATCCCGGGGTGGTAACTTGGTATGAAAGTGTGTATCCCGAGTTGCTGCCGTCGTATTGTGATGCTGCCAAGTAATTCTCGGTATCGCAACTGTCATACATATACATACTGAAGTAGTTGTAGTTGGTCGATTGGATAGTGAACAAACCCGGATCAAGATTTATACTGTACCAAACAACTTCGTTGCGTGATGTTTGAGGTAATGTAAGTTCTCCTGTCGAAATAGCGATAGGCATCGTACAAGATTCGCCCGGCTCAAGGTCGCGTATGGTTGTGGTGAGTGT
>JAFXIZ010000064.1 GCA_017532725.1 Bacteroidaceae bacterium | reverse complement strand
GGGAGATAGCCACCGAACAGCGTGCCGGCTACAAGGCGCATCGCATAGAACTCAATATCAATCGCTATGTGCGCGTGCCTGCCTATCTGCTTATCCCCGACGGTGAGGGTGAGCATCCGGCTGTGGTGTTGTTGCACGACCACGGAGCAAAATTTGATATAGGAAAAGAGAAAAATATTCGCCCCTTTGCTACCGATACTGCCACCCTTGCCATAGCCAATGCTTGGGTCGATAAGTGTTATGATGGTATATACACAGGCGACTATCTGGCTCAAAACGGGTATGTGGTGTTGGCTATCGATGCCCTCTTTTGGGGCGAACGGGGTAGGAAAGAGGGTAGTCGTTACGACTCGCAACAAGCCCTGTCGGCCAATCTGTTACAACTCGGACGCTCGTGGTGTGGTATGATAGTGAGCGATGATATGCGCAGTGTCGATTTTCTTGCCTCATTGCCTTGTGTCGATAGTGAGCGCATAGGTGCAGTAGGCTTCTCGATGGGAGCCTATCGCGCGTGGATGCTATCGGCTGCCACCGACGGTGTGAAGGCTGTGGCTGCTGTTTGTTGGATGTGTGTTACCGACTCGCTGATGTCGCTATCCAATAACCAAACCAAGGGAGGCTCGGCGTATGCAATGATAGTACCCGGGCTGCGCAATCACCTCGATTATCACCACGTTGCATCCATCTCTTGTCCCAAGCCTATGTTATTTATCAACGGCAAGAGGGACAAACTCTTCCCCATAGGAGGCGTAGAGGAGGCGTATGCCTATATGCACAATGTGTGGGACGAGTGTGAGGCCGATGATCGTTTGGTAACCACGCTGTACGACACTCCACATACATTCAATCGTGCTATGCACACTGAAGTGTTGCAGTTTCTCGACCGATGGTTAAAAGGCTCAAAATAGTTGCATAGTCGGTTGCCCGATTACTATCTTTGTAACAATAACTGATAATTTGCTGTGGAATTTATAGAAGTTTCCTTATGAAAGATATCAAAGATATACAACCCATAGTGCCTGTCGAGCCTCTTGTGGTGAGTGTGCTTGATGAGGCCGTTCCTGCCGGATTCCCCTCGCCGGCACAGGACTTTTCCAACGAGGGTATCGACCTGAATAGAGAGTTGATAAAGCATCCTGCATCGACCTTTTGCGCCCGAGTGGCAGGTAATTCGATGCGCGACAGTGGTATCGACGATGGCGACCTGCTCATTATCGATAAGGCTATAACACCTCGCGACGGCAGTATTGCAGTGTGCTTTGTCGATGGCGAATTTACACTGAAACGCATCTCGATACGTCACAACGGCGTGTGGCTTGTGCCGTCTAATCCTCAATATCCCGAACTACACGTTACCGAAGGCTGCAACTTCCAGATATGGGGCATCGTGTCGTATGTGGTAAAAAGTGTGTAGAGATATTGTTTTTTAGCAATTAAAGTCCCTCTATCCTCACTATGTATGCCCTGATAGATTGCAATAACTTCTTTGTGTCGTGCGAACGGTTGTTCAACCCTTCGCTCAATGGCGTGCCGGTTGTTGTACTCAGTGGCAATGATGGGTGTGTCATAGCCCGTAGCAACGAGGCCAAGGCATTGGGCATAGGTATGGGACAACCGGCATTTGAGTTGCGTGAGTTGTTTGAGCGCGAGAAGGTTGCCATATACTCATCCAATCACATCTTGTATGGCGATATTTCGCGCAGGGTTATGTCGTTGTTGGCGCGTTTCTCTCCCGAGGTCGAAGTGTATAGTATCGATGAGGCTTTCTTGAAACTCGATGGTATATCTATGCCCGATGGGGCAGAGGTGTATGGCCGTATTATAGCCGATGAGGTGTTGCGTTGTGTGGGCATACCGGTGAGTGTGGGTATTGCTCCTACCAAGACGCTTGCCAAGATTGCTTCGCACCGAGCCAAGAAGATACCTCGTTACAAGGGGGTGTGTTATCTTGCCACACCCGACCAGCGCGCCATTGCTCTTATGGAGTGTCCTATCGACGATGTGTGGGGGATAGGTCGCCGATTGGCACCCAAATTGCTTGCCGAGGGGGTGGCTACTGCTTGGGATTTCACACGCCTTCGTTGTGCTTATGTCCGTAGTAAATATACGATAGGTGGTGAGCGTACTTGGCGCGAGTTGCAAGGCGAGGTGTGCTATGCTGCCGATGAAGTTCCCGATAGTAGGCAGTCGGTTACTGTGTCGAGAACATTCGGGCAGGCTGTTTCAACATTTGATGAGGTGTATGAGGCTGTTGCCAATTTTACAGCAACGGCAGCCGAGCGATTGCGATGCGAAGGGTTGGCTGCCGGCAGTATTATGGTGTTTGTCAAGGGGCGAGGTTGTCACCCCGACCGTTATGTGGGGGCGTTGCAACGTACCCTGCCTGTAGCATCGGATAGTACCATAGAGTTGTTGCAGTATGCCCGACGGATATTGGCCACGCTCTATCGTCGTGGCGAATTATACAAAAAGGCCGGTGTCATATTGGGGCATATTATTCCTCGTGAACACGTGCAGTTGAGCCTTTTCGATACGGTCGATCGTGATAAACATCACCGTTTGATGCAGGTTATGGACAACGTTAATAAGAAGGTGGGCTATAAGGCATTGCGAATAGGTGCCGAGCGTGGTCAACGGTCGTGGCAGGCGCAAAGCAATCATCTGTCACCCTGTTACACAACGTCATTCGGCGATATTATGGTAGTAAAAGCGCAAGAATAGTTCGCGATGTAACCACTTGATATTAATCCGTTTATATTCTTATTCTTCAATTTTACAGTAAAAGTTCCGAACTTTTACTGTAAAATAATATATAATTACCTTAAAGATATGTTGTTTGCTTCTTCTACAAGAAAGGAGTGTGACTCTCACGAGCTACACTCCTAATATTTGAAAGTGATAGTTATAAAGTGATATTTGATATATTATTACGGATAATCTATTTTTACACTGCAAAGATATAGTATTGTAAGTAAAGCGATACTATAAAATTGATTCAAAAAAATGTGCTATTTTTACGAAATGACTGTCGCGTTTTTACAACTCTTTATTTCTCTTTTTCTGCTCGCGTAAGTCCTCGGCAATAGCCCAATGTCGGGCTGCCATATCGGTCATACCCAATCGCATAAACGTATCGCCCAATCGCTCGTGTGAGGCTGCGTGTTGTGGCTTTTGTGCCACTGCCTTGGCAAAGTCCGATGCTGCACCTTCGTATTCGTGACAGTCGTATCGCAGTTTCCCTCGGTTGTACAGGGCCTTGAAGTTGAGTGGGCTGAGTCGGATAGCCTCGTTGAAACACGCCATCGCTGTAATGCCTTCGTTGGTATCGACAAGCGTTACACCCTTGCGCACCCAAGCATCTACCAATGTGGGGTCGAGTGTCAGTGCCTTGTCGAAGTTGGCAAGTGCTGCACGGTAGTTGCGTGCCTTAACGACACATTCATTGCCCATCAGGTAGTATTCGTAGGCATACTTGCGCAGTGCTTCGTTGCGCTCGTCTTGTGCCAAGCGAAGGCGTGCATTCTCTTGCTTCAGTTTGCGAATGATGCCCAATTTCTTGCGTATGTATCGCCGTACAACGGGTTTCTCTATGTCGTATCGCAGGTGTATTGCCTTGAAAAACTCGTCGAGAAACTGTTCCATATCATCCTTGTCAAAGGCTTCAACGGCAGCGTGATAGCGACGGTCGGCCTCGGCTTGTTGCAGAGCCTTGTTTATGAGTGTGGGATTGTTGAACGATTGGCTGAAGCGTACCACCTCGGCATTGACAAATATATCGCGTGCTGCGATGGGGCGTGTAAGGGTTATACCCTCTAACGAGGTGCAACGGCTTAGGGCAACGTAGGTTTGCCCTCCGGCAAAGGCTCCTCCTGTAAAGTCTATCACAACCCTGTTGAATGTGAGTCCTTGACTCTTGTGTACCGTAATAGCCCAAGCCAGCCTGATGGGGTATTGCTTGTATGTGCCCAATACCTTCTCCTCGATGCGTTTCTCCTTTTCGTTGTATGAGTAGCGTATGTTCTCCCACAGTACGGGCTCTATTTCGTGTTCATCGCCATCCTCGAGTATTACCCTTATGTGTCTTGCATCGTCTATCTCCGATACGATACCCAATGAGCCGTTTACCCAACGATGCTCGCTATCGTTCTTGATAAACATAATCTGTGCGCCCTCCTTCAGTTCAAGGCTCTCGGGTGTGGGTAGGCTGCTTGTGGGAAAGTCGCCCGATATTTCGCCTTCGAAGGTCATTACCTTGCCGGCAAGTGCATCCAAGTGTTGCTCGTTAATGGTATCTACTTGGTCGCGACGGGTGGCAAGTGTTATAGAAAATTCACCTTCGTCATTGGTGGGTGTGGCGTTGTATCGGCTGTTGAGCAGGGCAAGTTCGCTGCTGCCGGCTCTGTTGCATCGTATTTTATCCAATAACTCTACAAACGAAGGGTCGGTCTGTCGGTATGTCTTGCGCAACTCGATGGGGACAAGCGATATTTCACGAAATGCCTTTGCCGAGAAGAAGAACGGAGTGGGGTAGAAGCGTGTCAGAATATCGCGAATATCGGCCGTAACGACAGGCTCCAACTGATATATGTCGCCTACAAGGAGCAACTGTTTGCCACCGAAGGGCATTCGCATATTGCCCGAAAAGACGCGAAGCACACGGTCGATAAAGTCTATCATATCGGCGCGTACCATCGAAATCTCATCTATGATGATAAGTTCTACCTCCTTGAGCAACTTGCGTTGTGTCTTGTTGTACTTCAGCAGGTCGTATATGCGATTGTTTTGTACACTCAGGTCGGGGTCATCGGGCAGGATGGGGCGAAAGGGCATCTTGAAGAACGAGTGTATCGTGCTGCCACCGGCATTGATGGCTGCAATACCCGTTGGTGCCAACACGACATATTTCTTGCGTGTATTCTCGCAGATGTATCGCAGAAAGGTAGATTTGCCTGTTCCGGCCTTGCCGGTAAGAAATACCGATTGATGCGTATATTGCAATAGCGCATACGCATCTTGAAATTCGGCATTATCGGTATCTACTCTCTTTTCTACGATGTTGTTATTCATACAAGATATAGCAGAGGCACGACTGCAACCATTAGAAACGGTATCCTACACTCAGTTTCACCGAGTTGTGGTGCATATCCATTATTGTGGGCTTGTAACTCGAGCCTGCTGTTACATAGGGATATATGCTGTAGTCTTGCATACGATGCACATACGCGAGGTCGATGTTTACGTTGTTGATGCGATAACCCACGCCACAACTTATGTTATGGGCATCGTTGGGTATATGATACTGTGTGAGCGTGCCGTCAACCACTTGAGGTGTATCGCTGCCGTTGTAGTATTGGCTCTTCATAGGAGAACTTTCGTAGGCATATCCTGCACGAAGGCTCAGTGAAGGCGTGATACGGTATTCGGCTCCTACGCGTAGGTTATGTACACCCTGCATTTGCTCCTTGATGTACATATTGGAACTGTTGGCATAATCGACACTGCCCGAGTAGTACATTGCCGGTGCATCGATATATTCGTAGTCGAAACTTATAATGGCCGACTTGCCCAATACGGCGGCTGCACTTGCCATAATGTGCCAAGGTGTGGTAAGGTTGTACTTGAACTGTCCTATATTGGTCTGATTGTTAATATCATCCCTGCTGCCCGATATAGCCTTGCCGTTGACATCGCTAAATTGGTATCCTACGGCTGCCATATAGGTGTCGGTCATATCGTAATAGGTGGGTGAGTGGAACGCTACACCAAGGCGCAAGTAGTTGATAGGACGGTATATGACACCAAGTTTTACGCCTACACCTACACCCTTGGTTGTGAGTGTGTTTTGCAGTACAAACGAGCCGTCGGTTACCGATATTCGGCCGTCGGCTGTGGCTGCCACCTCGGCATTTTGCAATGCCTCGCCGTAGTAACTGTCGATGTCGTAGTTGATGTTGGTTACGTTGAGGGTTACTCCCCAATAAAACTTATCCAACATATTTCCACTAATGTTGAAGTCGTACTCATCTATAGCCCCCGACGTCAAGGTTTCGAGTTCGGCTCTACCGGTTGTAGTGCCTTGGCGATATATACTTGTGTATTTGTCGCTGTTCTCGCCGGTAGGATTCATCAGGTATGTGTTGTATGCCAATACCGATAACCACGACATATCATACATATAAGGGTCGTACGAGCCGGATAAAGCCAAGTCGCTCGGCAATATTCCCAACGATGAGGAGTTGGCTGCTATCATCTCGGTAAGCGATGAGTTGATGTTATCCCAATAAGCATTGTATTTGTTGTTGTAGTTGGCAATATTGTTGTATGCAAAACCAAAGTTGAGGTTGCGCATAATGCCACTCTTGAACTTGATGACACCCACTATACCCAGATTGTCGCCGGTAAAGTAGAAACCGTCGTTTTTACTGCTGCTTGTAGGTGTTGTTACGTTATTGTTGTAGAAGTTGAGTCCGGCAGTGACACTGATCTCCGAACTGCGATACACACCTATACCGGCAGGATTTTGGCGTATGCTTGTTAAGTCGCCACCCAATGCTCCGAATGCGCCACCCATCGATGAGTAACGAGCCGAGCCTTGCAACTGTCCCGACAGCGCGGGTAGTGCGTCTATTACACCTTGTGCCACAGCCGGTAGGCAGCAGATGCACGCTGACAATAATATAATGATTGTTTTTTTCATAACTATACTATGCAATTAAATGTGCTTCATTATTTTGTTAACGGCGACCACCACTGCTGCCACGACCACCACTACTGCTGCTACTGCTTGAACTGCGACTGCCTCCCGATGAACGTGATGAACTTACGCTGCTGCGTGAGTTGCCCGAGCGTGATGGGCTGTAAGAACTGCTCGACGTACTGCGTCGGCTCGATGAACTTGACGAGGGAGTGTACGACGAACTGCCTGTGCTGCGTCGGCTCGATGAGTTGTTGATGGTTGTTCTATTGCTACTACTGTTACTGCTACTGTTGTTTATGGTAGTACGGTTGCTGTCGATGTCGCGACGACCATTGTTGATAGTCGTTGAGCCTGTTGTGCGACGCTCGCTGTTGCTACCCTTTATATCTCTTGTGGTAGTATTGCTTATAGTGCCACGACGGCCATTGACGCTGTTGCTACGGCCATTATCGGGGTTGTCTAACGATATGCGTCGACCACGGTTGTTGTTAATATCCTTTACAGACGTGCCTCTACGTCCGTTTTCGCCACCCGATACAATGTTGCCACCGTAACGGTCGTTGCGATTGGGTTGTGGCTTGCCACCCATACCGGGTTGATGAGGACCACCCGGGTGATGAGGATTGGGGTAATATCCGGGATGGTGATGATGGTGGTGATAGGGGTCGTACCACGCATAATAGGGATCATACCAACCGTGATAATATGGGTTGTACCATCCATAATAACCTCCGGGATAGTACCAAGGGTCGTACCAGCCGTAGTAAGGGCTGCCCCAACCCCAACTCCAACGCCAAGCCCAACTTGAATAAGTATAAGGCGACCAAGTATAACTCCAATACCAAGGATTGCTCCAAGTAGGAGTTACCCAAGCGTATGAGCCATCGATATATACATTCCAATCGTTGCTGTCGAGCATATAAATGGTAGTATAAGCAGGGTCATTAATGCTTACAGCGTAACGAGGATCGTAGAAACGGTGTATTTGTACGGTATATTCGTAGTCGCTCAACGAGCCATTGAAGTCGTTGAGGTAATATCCATCTTCAAGTTGCACATACAACGTATCGCCGGCAGCCACCTTATCGCTGTGGTAGGCAAATGTCGTGCCGTCAACCGTACCATCATCGTTGCTATTTGAGGGACTTGTCGAACTGTATCGACGGTTATACTCATCGACATCACGCTCGGCTTGTATTCCCGATGTATAGTTGGCAGGTGTCGATTGTACAGTGTCGGGCTTTGCGCTAACAATAGCCACGGTAGTTACAGGATTGGCAGCCTCACGCTCTTGGCGCATCTGCTCTATAACAGGATTCTTGTCGTCGGGTGAGTAGTATATATCATCTTCGACATAGTAGTTTTGCGCCACAGCCTGTAGCAAGCCTGTCATAACTGTTACAACGGCAATAATAAATCTTTTCTTTATCATATTATTCCTCCTAACGCTTTTTTTGATATATGACTGCAAACACCCATAATGGTTTAAATATTTCAGGGTATTATTAGTCAATATATTTTATAGTGGCAAAGATAATCATCTTTGCAGATAAAACATCGTGAAAAAGCAATTTTAACGCTCCTGCGATTTTTTACGAAATATTTACGGTTCTCTATGCGCTGAGAAAGATTATTAAGAGACAGAATTGACTCTGCAAGATGCAAAACAAACCAATTGTTATTGTCGAATACCAATACTTGCTACCAAAGAATAAGTTACAAGAATTGGTTACCAATGAAATGAAAAACTCAAGCAACGATGATGACTAATAGAACGAGGCTCCCCATTAGTCAACGGAGAGCCTTAATATATACTGACATTTCTATGCCTAATTGCGTTCTATCCTTCTGCTTTATTAACTTTCTTGGCTATCCATATACTACACTCATATAGAGCATAAAGAGGTAGTGTTACAAGAATACAAGTCATTATATCAGGTGGTGTTATAATAGCAGAAATTGCTGTTATTATGAATAAAGCATACTTCCTGTATTTCGATAATAACTGATGATTTACAACTCCCATCTTTGCTAAGATATAAATAATTACAGGCAGTTGAAATACCACTCCCATAACTAATGTTAGAGAGGTAAAAGTCTTGATATACGAACTTAATGTTATCATCGTATTCACCTTATCAGCAACACTATATGTTCCTAAGAATCGGAAAGAGATAGGGAATATGATAAAATAACTCATTAAAACTCCCAAAATAAAAAGAGAGAATACAATTACTGCTACATATACCGAGTATTTACGCTCATTTTCATATAAGGCAGGTAGTGCGAAACAAAACAGTTCACACAATATATAAGGAGAAGCAATCAAACATCCCAAGTAAATAGAGGTTGTAACATGCGTCATAAATTGGCTTGACAAGTCAGTGGCTATCATTTCAACCACATACTTATCAAAATGAAAGTCAAATCCAAGCCATTGTATGACCTTTTCAATATAACGATATGTCACAAAGTCCCACTCGCTTGGAGCCAAAAGAAATCTCCAAGCGATGTCCTTAATTACAAAAATAAAAATTGCGATTATAGCAGTAACCCCTAAAATACGAAACAACATTCGGCGAAGTACCTCCAAGTGTCCGCCGAATGTAAGTTGGTTGTCATTATTCTTTGCTTTCATTTTGTTCTTGAATATCAGAATTTGATGTATTATTCTCTGAAACTTCTGATGATGTTATATCTTTTTTTACACTTTCTATAGTTTCATTTACATCTTTCATCCCATTCTTGAACTCTTTGACACCTTGCCCAAGCCCTCGCATCATTTCGGGGACTTTTTTGCCTCCGAAAATCAATAATGCAAGACCTCCTAAAAGCAGTAATTCTGTTGTTCCTAACATATGCT
>JAFXIZ010000063.1 GCA_017532725.1 Bacteroidaceae bacterium | reverse complement strand
CGTTGGAGGACAAGGTATCCTCTCTATTGCCACCATTATAGGCGCCGCCGCTATTAATAAAGGTCTTTACATCAAACAAGCCGAGGTTCACGGTATGAGCCAACGTGGTGGTGATGTGCAATCAAACTTGCGACTCAGTTCTGAGCCTATCAATTCCGACCTTATACCTCTTGGTGGTGCAAACCTTATTATTTCGCTTGAGCCTATGGAGGCTTTGCGTTACTTGCCTTACCTCGACAAAGAGGGCTGGATTATTACCAATACTGCTCCTTTTGTCAACATCGACAACTATCCCGATGCCGAAGAGTTGAAGAATGCACTTGCCAATCTTCCTCGTGTCATTGCCATTGATGTCGATGGTATTGCCAAGCAAGTTGCTTCACCTCGTGCTGCCAACATCGTATTGTTGGGTGCTGCTGCTCCTTTCTTGGGCATTGACATCGAAGAACTCGAAGAGGGTATCCGTACAATCTTTGGCCGTAAAGGTGAGCAAGTAGTTGAGATGAACATCAAGGCATTGCGTGCCGGATGTGAATATGCACAACAAAATATTAAATAAGGTATGGAAGTCCCGTTTAAACAAGATGTTGTTGACAGTATTTTGTCAGATCTTAACATCAAGCACATTGGTCAAGCAACCATTCGTCAGACAGTAGCCGTGTCGAAACGTCTTGAGGAAGCTACCGGTCAGCCATTCATCCACTTTGAGATAGGCGCGCCCGGTATTCCGGCCAGCCAAGTAGGTGTTGAGGCTCAAATAGCAGCCTTGCGTAAAGGTGTTGCCAATACTTATCCCGACATTAACGGTATTCCCGAGTTGAAGAAAGCAGCATCGCGCTTTGTCAAAGCATTCCTCAATGTCGATGTTGCACCTTCGGGATGTGTACCTTCGGTTGGCTCTATGATGGGCGTATTAGGCTCGTTCCTCTTATGCCGTCATCTTTACAAGGAGCGCGATACCATTTTGTTTATCAACCCCGGTTTCCCCGTACAACCCCTGCAAGCCAAGATGCTCGGTTATAATCGCGTAGATTTTGATATCTATGACAATCGTGGCGAAAAGTTGTATGAGAAACTCGATGAAATATTGTCATCGGGCAAGATTGCTGCAATCATCTACTCTAACCCCAATAACCCCTCTTGGGTGTGTCTTACCGACAATGAGTTGGAGTTTATAGGTAAGTTGGCTACCAAGTACGATACCGTAGTTCTTGAGGACTTGGCATACTTGTGTATGGATGTTCGTACCAATAAAGGTAAACCCTTTGAAGCACCTTACCAACCTTCGGTGGCTCACTATACCGACAACTATATTCTCTTGCTCTCGGGCTCGAAGATATTTAGTTATGCCGGTGAGCGTATTGCCGTAACTGCAATGTCTGACAAATTGGCCAAACGCAGTTTCGACTACTTGATGGAAGAGTGGGGTATGAAGACTGCCGGCGACGCAATGGTATATATCGTAACTTACGCCCTCTCATCAGGAGTATGTCATTCAGCCCAATACGCATTGGCTGCAATGTATGATGCTGCTTGCGACGGAACACTCAACTTCGTTGAGGATACACGTCTCTATGCCGACCGTGCCGAGGTTGTGAAAGATATATTCATTCGCAACGGATTCCACATCGTATATGATAAGGACCTCGATGCCGACATCAGTGATGGTTTCTTCTTCACTATGGGACGTAAGGGCTTTACAGGCGATGAACTTCTTGCCGAGTTGTTGCGTTATGGAATATCAGCCATCTCATTGAAATCGACAGGTAGCCGTCAAGAGGGTATTCGCGTATGTACCTCGAAAGTATCGGAGAGTGACTATGCCGTACTCGACGAGCGATTGAGGATTTTCGATGCTAATAATAAATAATGTATAATATGACAGACGCTAAATTTATGAGTGCCGCCGACGCGGTGAAGTTGGTAAAGTCGTATGACAAAGTATATGTGCAAGGCAGTACCTCGATACCCGAGGTACTGTGCCAAGCACTTGCCGACCGTCACGATGAGTTGAAGGGTGTCGAAGTATATTCGGCATTTGGTGTGGCTCGTGGTGTGGCACCCTACAGTCTTCCCGAATATCGCGACTCTTTTATTGTAAAGAGCCTCTTTATCGCCAACAGCGTGCGCGACTCTATTGCGCGTGGTGAGGGTCAATGTATCCCCGGCTTCTTGGGTGAGATACCCGAGTTTTTCCGTCAAGGACTTATTCCCCTCGATGTGGTATTCCTCAACGTTTCATTGCCCGATAAAGACGGTTTTTGCAGTTATGGTGTTTCAGCCGACCTCACAGTATCGGCCGTAGAGTGTGCCAAGGTTATTATTGCTCAAGTAAACAAGCAGATGCCTTACTCTTACGGTGATGCACTTATACACATATCGAAGATTGATGCTTGTGTTGAGGTGGATGAGCCTCTTGTAGCACTGCCTATAGCCGTTCCCAATGAGAAGGAGCAACAAATAGGTCGTTACATAGCCGAGCAAATTCCCGATGGAGCAACCTTGCAAATTGGTGTCGGTGGTATTCCTAATGCTGTATTGACTGCACTCACTTCGCACAAGAACTTGGGCCTTCACACCGAGGCTATGACCGATGGTGTTGTACCTTTGTTGCAGAGTGGAGTTATCAATAACAGTCAAAAGACTGTGCTACCCGGCAAGTCTTTGGCATCGTTGGCTCTTGGCTCACAACGTCTTTACGATTATATGAACTACAACGAGGATATCATCATCAAGGATGTAGCGTGGTCGAACTTCCCGTTCCGTATTATGCAAAATCCCAAAGTGATGGCTATCAACTCGGCTCTCGAGATTGACCTGACAGGTCAGATATGTGCCGACTCGATAGGTACTCGTATGTTCTCGGGTGTAGGTGGTCAACACGACTTTATGTATGGTGGCTCGCTCTCGGAGGGTGGAAAAACCTTCATCGCTATGCTGGCTGCGTCGGGCAAAGGCGTGTCGAAGATTGTTCCCACATTGAAACCCGGAGCCGGTGTCGTAACCACTCGCGCACAAGCGCAATACATCGTTACTGAATATGGTATTGCATACCTTCGTGGTAAAGACCTTGCGCAACGCGCCAAAGAGTTGATACGCATTGCCGAGCCTTCGGCACGCGAAGAACTTGAACGCGCAGCGTGCGAACGTTTCGGATTGAGTTTCTTGCGATTGAAATAATATCGTCTTATTACAAAAGAATAGGGGAGTGTATCACTGCGATACACTCCCCATTTTTTGTGGCTTTGCTCCTGATTAAAATTCTAAATATCCTATTTCGAGGCGTATTTCATCGTCGATATTTACGGTTTCTATCAAGTCGTTTTCATTGAGTTCGTAAGTTATGTCGCAACCTCCTTGATTATATCCGTCATCGGTAGTTATATGTGTAATAAAGTTGTAGCAGGGATACGTTATCCAACCCAGCAGACCCAATATAGCATTATATCCACCGTATGCGTGATATGAGCCTTCACACCAGAATGTAGTAATGAAATAGTTGAGGTCGATAAAACTTCCGGGAGCGCAAGGCTCTATCATTCTTGTTGCAATGGCAATATTGAGATTGGGCGTGTAGGTATACTTCTCAATATTCTTGTAATGTTCTGTTTCACACGAAATACCCAATACATTGTATGGAAAGTTGAAAATGTCGTAAGGTCTTTCGCTTATGTCGCAGTGCCACCAATCGAGTTCATAACTACGTTTATTGGTACTGTTGTTCTGTTCATTTCCTTCAAAAATATTTTCGCATATATATTCAGTGCGGTATAATATTGATCCTTCATCTTCTCGATAGAAGTTGTATGTATTTTTCTCAATGCCATATATAGTTTCGGTGCTTACGCCGGTATTGGGATCGACATTTGCCATTGCTATTGTTTCCTCGTATGTTACGCTCTCAATATGAGGTCCATTGAGGTTTGCTTCAATAGTTTCATATAACTCATTGTCGTAGTATGCATCGATATATAATTTGTCGAACTCTTTTCTTATTTTATATTCCATCATTTGACTATCACTTCCATCTGCATCTGATAGATTTACAGTCATTCGGTTGATGGTAGATCGGGGGTTGTTTCCTTCGCGTTCAAAGTTCCACAGCATATTACGGTCGCCATCACTATCTTTAATTTTGACCAAAATCGAGTTTATGGTAAATTGGGGTTGTTTGGTAGAAGGCTCATCGCCTGTACCTGTATTGTCGTCGTTGGGGTTTTCGCTGCTGCGTTGCTCGATGGTTATGGTCAATGTTGTTTCGCCACAGATGATGCGAATTGTGGCATTACGATCCTCGCCTGTGAGGTTTTCGTCGAGTGTAATGGTTATTGTCACCTCTCCGGCATTACCACTTGCAGGGTCGAGGGTTACCCAGTCGTTACTGCCCGAGCGAACGCTCTCTCCGTAGTCGATGGCTGTAGTCCAAGCCTCGGTAGCCGTAAACGAAAAACCACCTTTTACCTCGGTGTCGTCGGCATAAGTTGTAATACTCAATTTGTCTTTGTCGTAGTCTTTGATTGTGTTCTCATTCTCTTCGCAAGATGTAGCAAATATTGCTATAAAGAGTGTTGTGAGGGCTGTGAGTAAAATCTTTTTAGTTTTCATATTTATCGATTTGTAATTTAATTCTCGCAATAGTGTTATCTGTTGGTTTGCAAATTTAGTAAAAATTCTAAAAAAAATTATCCCTGCCTCTATATTTATGCTTAATACTGATAAAGGAAGGGATAATTATATAATTCACTGTATAGAGTTGTTGCTCTATAACTCAACAGGGGTAAATCCTGCCATACCGTTTGCAATGGCAGTGTTGAGTGCCTCGACACTGCGACCGTCGGTGCGCAAGTAGTCCTTATTGCTTACATAGTAGGCTGTTAGAGGATTTCGCTCGCTTATATGTTGCATAAGTGTTTCCATATCGGGTACTTGCTCAAGTGCTGCATATTGCTCGTAGGTGTAGTCGAGGTACGCAACATTCTTGCCAATACCAAAGTTGTCGAGCAAATAACCGTCGTTTAGTACTGTAGGACGCTTGTTATCCTTGATGTCAGCCGGGTCGGGGTAACTTACTATTTCGGTTTTTGCATCGTTCATATTGACAGGTACAAGGTTGCTGTAGTCGGTCTTGGTCTTATACACAACAACGCGAGGCAGAGCCATAACCGAGTTATCCACAGTGCGTTCTATGGGCGTTTCGTTTGCTTGTGCATTGGTGCTGACACTCTCTTTTTTCGATTGGCAGGCTGTCATT
>JAFXIZ010000062.1 GCA_017532725.1 Bacteroidaceae bacterium | reverse complement strand
TTGTCGGTCGATAAGCCATCCGGCAGGGACTTTCACATTATCGGCATCCACCTCATAACAAGGCATATCGGGATAGTGTTCGAGCAAGCGATTATAATGCTCGCGCGAGATTACAGGATTGATAAAGAAACTACCGGCACTACCCTGCTCGGCAGGCTCGGGCAACTTACTGCGACGTATCTCAATAACAGCATCGCGCACCCGTTGCAATGTAGGATTATCGCCCACCACTGCGCGCAGGTTGCCATAGTCGAGTATAAAGGTCGGTGTTTGGGACAATCTATAGGTCACAGCAGTTACAACATACTTGCCACACCACTCGGTCTTGAATCGGCTGGTACGATAACCATAAGCGCACTCCGATGCCGATAACGTATGCTCGTGCAATGTTTCGGTATCGAGTACCGATACGCTTGCTATCAAGTCGCAAGCCTCCACGCCATACGCACCTACATTCTGCACTGCGCTTGCGCCCACCGTTCCGGGTATATAGGAGAGATTTTCCAATCCACCCCACCCTTTATCGACGCAATACGCCACAAAGTCGTCCCATACCCAACCACTGCCGGCTTGTACCAAGACAGTATTATCGTCGGGCGAGAGAACTTGCAGCGTCTTTATCGAGGAGTGCAACAACATTCCTTCATAATCACGCACAAACAACAAGTTACTACCCTGCCCTATGGGCATATACTCCAAGTCCATATCGCGTGCCGTACGCAATAGTTGGCACAACTCTTCGACCGATTCATATTCGCCCCACGCACGCGCCTGTGTGGGAATACCGAACGTGTGTCGGTGGGTTATATCTATATTTTCTTGCAGTAACATACGCTATGATTATACTATAATATTAATTGTAACAGAACTATTTTATTGTCGGAACTCCTCCAATATTCCATCGGCAAAGAACAAGTAAGTACCTGTATTATACAGCCAATGCTCCTTCAGCCCACTATAGGTGGCTATCTTCTTGGTTTCGGTGGGCAGCCCTATTGCCAATCGGCACTCCATCTTGGTCATACCCTTCAGCAATCGGCCCTCGGTAATGGCTTGCCACACATTGTCTGTAACCTCGGGATAGGCATCGCGAGGATTGGTATATGAAAACAAGCGATCGAACGACAGCATCTGTGTCCGCAGCGAACTCTTGGTCGATATATAGACGTGAGCCGATACGTTACGATCGTCAACAAAATGTATAGCCAATGGCAACACGCTATTGCCGGGCTCAACAGCAGCAACCGTTACAGGCACATAATGCCGTCCCGACATCAACTCATCTTGCCCATCATACCACTGATTGGTAAGTATATAGAGTTGTTTACCCACAAACAGCGAACGCGCCAACGCCACATCATCGACATCGACAAGCGAAGGCAAGAGTGGTTGATAATTCATATCGGTTATCTCCTGCAGCGACTTACCTGTATAATAAGAATAGGTATTACCATCGCACTCATAGAGCAAATAGACCAACTCCTTATCGCCATAGGTATTTTCCACTCTATAGCCTCGGTAATAGAAGGTTTTACCCTTCAGTCCACTCTCTACAAAGGGGGTATTCTCCTCGGGACGCAACATAGGCGACAAGTAATCTTCAACCGATATAAAGGCCTTGCCGTTGCTCCACAAGTGACATCCTTGCTGCGCAAAGTTATTCTCCATAACAAGTTCCTCGGCTGTAGGCTTATGCTCCGGAACATCCCTATCTTTGATAGTAGGCACCGACTCGGTTGCTGTGTAACACGAACACAACAAGAGTACCGACAGGAACAAACTATATGTAAACGACTGAAATTTCATCACACAAAAGTAGTGATAAATTCTCAATATGCAAGCGCACAATATCACCCTACCACAAGAGTCATCGCAAAAAAGTGTAGGGATTATCGCTCGCTTAACGATAATCCCTACATATACATTTATCTATATACTTTCTTTAGATATTAAAATTTAAAGAAGTTCTTGGCATTGTTATAGCATATATCCTCAACCATTTTTCCTACGAAATCGAGTTCCGAAGCCGGTATTTCGCCATTCTCGATATCACGACCGAGCAGGTTGCACAACGTACGACGGAAATATTCGTGACGAGGATATGACAAGAAACTGCGCGAGTCGGTGAGCATACCCACAAAACGGCTGAGCAAGCCGAGCAATGAGAGGGCGTTCATCTGTTTCTCCATACCATCTTTCTGATCGAGGAACCACCAGCCCGAGCCAAATTGTATCTTGCCGGGGATGCTACCGTCTTGGAAGTTACCCAACATAGTGGCTATCACCTCATTGGCACAGGGATTAAGGTTGTAGAGAATAGTTTTGGTGAGTTTGCCCGATGTGTTAAGACGGTCGAGATATTTGGCCATAGCCTTGGCAGTGGTAAACTCGCCGATAGAGTCGAAACCTGTATCGGGGCCAAGTTTCTTAAACATCAAGGTGTTATTGTTACGGATAGCACCGTAGTGGAATTGTTGAGTCCAACCTGTTTCCCAATCCATCTCGCCAAACTCTACAAGCATAGCCGACTTGAACTTGAGTATCTCCTCTTGTGACAACTCCTTGCCACCATACACTTTGTCGAAGATACGGCGTATCTCGGCATCGGTATAATCCTCGGCATAGAACTCCTCAATACCGTGGTCGCTCAAGCGACAGCCCATCTCCTCAAAGAATTTGTGACGGCGACGCAGAGCATCGATCATATCGTCGAATGTATTGATAGTGACATCGCTCACCTCCGACAACTTCTCGACATAAGCACGAAATTCGGCAGGAACCTCAACAGCCATAGCCTTGTCGGGACGCCAAGTAGGCAACATCTTTATCTCAAAGCCACTGTCGCGAGTAGCCTTGTGATGCTCAAGGGTATCGATAGGATCGTCGGTAGTACAAACACACTCAACGCCATAACGACGCATAAATCCACGAGCAGTATATTCGGGTTGAGCCAACTTTTCGTTACACTCGTCAAATATTTCGCGAGCAGTAGAGGGTTTCAATATCTTGTCGATACCAAAGGCTGTCTTCAACTCCAAGTGAGTCCAATGATACAAGGGATTGCGCATTGTGTAAGGCACAGTCTCGGCCCATTTTTCAAACTTTTCCCAATCGGTAGTGTCGCTACCGGTGCAGAAACGCTCATCGACACCATTCGAGCGCATAGCACGCCACTTGTAGTGGTCGCCTCCAAGCCATATCTCGGTAATAGAACGGAAACGATAATCATCGGCTACCATTTTAGGTACGAGGTGACAGTGATAGTCGATAATGGGCATTTTCTTGGCGTGTTCGTGATATAACTTCTGTGCAGTCTCGGTTTGCAGCAAGAAGTTTTCGTCCATAAAGGGTTTCATATTTTTCAGATATTAAAGATTTTACAATGTAACTCCTGTCTTAAAAATGGCTATTTCGCGATAGCCTTTGCGTTCGTTGTTGGTTTCTTGCCCACTTGCCACAGCGATAATATAATCGATAAATCTACGGCTCAACGCCTCCATACTTTCGCCTTCGACCAGCGTACCGGCATTGTGTCGATCCAACCGGGCTTGTTGTTATAGAGATTGCTGTTGGTAGAGACCTTAACGGTAGGCACATAGGTACCAAATGGTGTGCCTCGACCTGTAGTAAACAGCACAACGTGACAGCCGGCCGAAGCAAGTGCCGTAGATGCCACGAGGTCGTTACCGGGTGCGCTGAGCAGATTCAGACCTCGAGTATTGATACGGTCGCCATACATCAGCACATCTTTAACACCCGATTTACCACACTTCTGTGTGCAACCCAACGACTTCTCTTCGAGTGTCGATATACCTCCGGCCTTGTTGCCCGGCGAGGGGTTTTCGTATATGGGTTGGTTGTTGGCAATGAAATAGGCCTTGAAATCGTTGATAAGATGCACTGTTTTGTCGAACAAATCCTTTGTATCGCAGCGATTCATCAAGATGGTTTCGGCACCAAACATTTCGGGCACTTCGGTAAGTACCGATGTTCCTCCTTGTGCTATCAGGAAGTCGGAAAATACACCCAACAAAGGGTTGGCTGTAATACCCGAGAAACCATCCGAGCCACCGCACTTCAATCCCACGCGCAACTCGCTCAACGGCACAGTGGTACGACGGTCTTGCGAGGCAATTGCATACAACTCGCGCAGAATGGTCATACCCTCCTCAAACTCATCGTTCACCTTCTGTGTCACCATAAAACGGATGCGCTCGGTATTGTAATCGCCCAAGATCTCACGGAAGGCATCGGGCTGATTATTCTCACAACCAAGACCCACCACAAGCACAGCACCGGCATTGGGGTGCAGACACATATCGCGCAACACTTTGCGTGTATTCTCGTGGTCGTCACCCAATTGTGAGCAACCATAGTTGTGAGGGAAAGCAACAATGGCATCTACCCCCTTACAAGCCGTCTCGGCACGAAGTGCGTCGGCAAGTTGATTAACCACACCATTGACACAACCCACAGTAGGAATAATCCATATCTCGTTACGGATACCCACATCGCCATTACTGCGACGGTAGCCCTCGAATGTAAGGTCGGATGCCGGTATATCGAGGGTGGTATCGATGGGATTGTAGGTATAGTCGAGCAAGCCCTCAAGATTGGTTTTGATATTCTTTTCGTTTACCCAATCGCCTTCGGCTATATCCATACGAGCGTGACCTATAGGCGAGCCATACTTGATGACATACTCGCCGGCTGCAAAGGGTTGCAGGGCTATTTTATGACCGGCAGGAACATCCTGCAACACAGTCACATTACGCCCACCAACCTCGATGGTATCGCCCTTTCTCATAGGGTCGATAGCCACCACAACATTATCGGCAGGATTTATCTTGATATATGCACTCATATATGACAACAGGGTTATTAGTCAAGTATCGATTTTACTGTTTCCAACATACCTTTGGCCTGTATGTCGTTGAGATAACCCTCTACGGCATCGGTAAGTCCGGGTATATTATTAAGATTTTCGCCCCAAATGTACTCGGCTGCCAAAACGCCCTCGGCAACCTTACGAGTAGAGCCGGTTGCCCACAAGTCGCGAAGCATATCCATTATCTCTTGTGCATCGTTGGGTACTATCTCGGCACCATCCTCGCGTACTCCACCTTTATAATAGGTAATAATAGCAGCAAGACCCAATACCAAACCTTTGGGCAACTCGCCCTTACGCTCAAGATATACTTTCAGTCCCGGCAGGTCGCGTGTTTGATATTTGGGGAAAGAGTTGAGCATAATAGAGGTTACTTGATGATCGACAAAGGGGTTATTGAAACGCTCCAACACATCTTTGCCAAATTGTACCAACTCCTCTTTGGGAAGATTAAGCGTTTCGAGCAACTCCTCAAACATCACACGGTTGATGTAACGACCCACTACAGGGTGTTGACAAGCCTCACGCACGATGTTCAAGCCCGACAGATATGCCACAGGTGACAATACGGTGTGAGGGCCATTGAGCAACGTCACCTTGCGCTCGTGGTAAGGCTCTTCGGAAGGCACAAAGAGGACATTCAATCCGGCACGATCGGCAGGGAACTCTTTAGCCACCTCTTGGGGTGCTTCTATCACCCACAAGTGGAAAATCTCGGCTTGTACTACAAGATTGTCATCATATTGCAACTTCTCCTTGATGGCATCTATATCTTTGCGAGGGAAACCCGGTACAATACGATCGACAAGTGTAGCATAAACACCACAAGCCTTTTCAAACCAAGTCTTAAACTCTTCGCCCAAGTTCCACAGTTCAATATATTGATAGATGGTCTCTTTGAGTTTGTGACCATTCAAGAATATAAGTTCGCAGGGGAAGATGATAAGACCCTTCGACATATCACCACCAAATGTTTTGAAACGGCGATACAGCAATTGGGTGAGTTTGCCGGGATATGATGACGCAGGCGCATCTTCAAGACGGCAAGAGGAATCAAATGCAATACCGGCCTCGGTAGTGTTAGATATAACAAATCGCATCTCGGGTTGGTCGGCAAGAGCAAGGAATGCCTCATTGTCGGTATATGGATTCAAGGCTCTACTTATTACATCTATCTTGGTAAGGTCATTCACCACTTCGCCTTTATCAAGACCTTGCAGATTGACGTGATATAGGCAATCTTGTCCATTGAGCATATCTATCATACCACGTTCAATGGGTTGCACCACAACTACACTACTGTTGAAGTCGGCCTTTTCGTTCATATTGAAGATAATCCAATCGACAAAAGCACGCAAGAAGTTTCCTTCACCAAATTGAATAATTCGCTCGGGGCGCACAGCCTTGGCTGCTGTCTGTTTGTTTAGAGGTTTCATAATTCTATATTTTTATTTTTTAATTACTTATTAATATAAACAGTATCCACAGCGTTGCAGTGGCTAAACTGATAGAGTGGTTGCGATGAGGCTACGACATTAAGTCGGCGCAGCGATACACTATCGGCATAGGCAAAATACCCTCCTTCGGCACACACAATATCGACATCCTCAATCGACACATTTTGCACCGGCATTTCAGGCAGACCGTGGAAATAGAATGCACGACCGGCATTACGACACTTAATATTCTTGATATGGATATTACGGAATGCCGGAGTCTCCTCGGTTACAGGTTGCGCCTCCACTTCCGATGTGCCACCACTATCCTCGGTTACCGATTTGCCACTGTAATAGAGGTTAAACGTAAGGGCATCGGTAGGTATATCGCACATATTAATATTCTCAATGTATATATGCTCTACCACGCCACCACGACCACGCGTACTCTTGAAGCGCAAACCTACATCGGTACCGGTAAAGGTACAATTCTCGACATATATGTGATCGACACCACCCGACATCTCGCTACCTACCACAAAGCCTCCGTGACCGTGCAATACCTGATTGTTGCGCACTACAACGTGGCTGCAAGGACGCGCTCTGCGACGTCCGTCGGCATCCTTGCCCGACTTGAGGCATATACCATCATCGCCGGCATCAAAGAGGCAATCGACAATAAGTGCCCTATGGCACGACTCAAGGTCGAGCGCGTCACCATTCTGCGAATACCAAGGATTGAATATCTTTACACCTTTTATAATAATATTTTCACACATTAAGGGATGTAACATCCACGCCGGAGAGTTGCGCAAAGTAATATCCTCTATCAATACATTCTTGCACTCGCGCAGGCTCACCATCACAGGGCGCAACCAATGGCGTATGGCCTCCCACTCGGCATCGGTGGTAAGTCCTTGAGGATTGTTGAATGAGTCGCAAATGCGATGACCTTCGTACGACTGACGGCTGGGATACCACCTATCGCCATCGACATAACTATCGGGCTTGGCGAGGAGGGTTTTCCATTGGCTGTCGGTAACCTTGGCTCGACGCACAAAACGCCAACTGTCGCCGGCGCCATCATACACATCCATACCGGTAAGTGCTATATTCTCGGCATTCAACGCCCATATCGGCGATGTGCAACGACGGGTATCAAGGCCCTCGAATGAAGTTTCGATGATAGGATACACCTCGGGGTCGTCGTTGAAGATAACAAGCGCATTACGCTCGGCGTGCAGTTCGATATTACTCTTCAACTCTATAGCACCTGTAAACCACACTCCGGCAGGTATCACAACACGACCTCCACCCCTATGCGCCACAGCATCGATAGCACGATTGATAGCCTCGGTATTGTCGGTAATACCATCGCCAACAGCTCCAAAATCGGCAATAGAAACACTGTAATCGGGGATTATGGGACGCTCTACAGGCTTGGTATCAAAAGGGACATTGGTGTAATAGGCAGCAAATTCTCCATCGTTGTCGGTTGGTTGACAAGCCACCATAACACTCGCCACAGTCGCAAGCAGAAGTATTTTACAAAGATTTTTATGCATAAACCGGTATTAGAAATTTCACACTGCAATATTAAGAATTATCTTGCCCTTTTGCAACCATATATAACAACATAAAACTGCATTATATTCACAAAATTACAACTTGGTAAAATAAGGCAGCATCAATCATCGCTTAAGAGCAATATCTAAACAACTATCATAGAGAAACTTACAAAGCAATACACAGAACACACCAAATACACAATAATGATTATCGATATGTAATGATACACACAAGAACAAACAAGCCGCTATTTATAAATATTGTATATTCATCTTCTTCCACTTTCTCTTTCTTCTCTTTTCGTCACTTTTTCTACTTTTTCTACTTTTTTTTCATAACAGCCAATAAACTTGTCAACAAAATTAATATCTTTGCAACGATGAGGCATAAGTCCTCATTACTACAGCGGTAGTCTTTTTTTATGATAAGAGCGTTTTTGCTTTATCTATCCATTGAAAATCGCCAAAATTTCAACCATAGGATAAAGCAGTCATAAACGCCTTCGCTTGCTTATACCCACCCACAGCAAGGGGTGTCGCTATATAAGCAATGCGTGGGGTGGGCTGTTTATTATGGTTATGGCGTTTGGCGATGCCTCAATGGAAATAAACTGAACATCGTCCACGCTCTTTTTTTATAGAACCTCCTCAATGAGACGTGAGAGGAAGTAACAACCAAACGATTATGTTAACGGAAACTTTATATGACTCGGTATAGAGGAAAGGTATATCTTAACAAGTAGATGCTGTATGCTGTATGCGCAACCCAAGACTACACATTAATAAATTTATCCAAGGATACAAACACATAATCTTAAGGCAGTAGGTTTTACAAGAAAAAAATCGACAACACACAGCGTACGACACTTCACAACAATTTTACAACATTAGGAACGCATCGGACTTAATTACCACCCAATTTAATTGTTATACATAACAATTATAGGTGGACACACTACAATGGGACTGAATGTTATATACAGACGCTCCTGCAAACTATAGTATTGAATGTAATTATATTACAAATTTTCAATCATAAACATTAACATCTAAAAACAAGAAGCGATGAACAAAAAAATTACAAAAACACTGTTCGCAATAGTATGTCTATTGTGCAGTATCCACGCGACTGCTCACGATTTTGAAATAAATGGAATCTACTACAACATCACAAGCGACGTAGAGAACACTGTAGCCGTAACGCACTATGGAGAAGCATCGATTGCTGCACCCGACGAGTATAAATATACCGGAGTCGTAACAATACCCGAAAGTGTAACATACAACGAAACTACTTACAATGTCACAACAATAGACAGTATTGCCTTCAAACAATGCACCGAACTGACCCAAATAACCATTCCAAACAGTATCACCTCAATAGGTAATAACGCTTTTAACGGCTGTTCAGGATTATCAGAAGTTACTATCCCCGCCAGTATTACATCATTGGGAGATTACTCTTTTGCTAATATTAATAATCTTAATGCTATTAATTTCTATGCCGACAATTGCAGTTGCATCGTAGGTCCATTCTCGATGAGTGGCACAAAGAATCTCAATATCGGAAATTCTGTCACAACTATTCCCGATGTCCTATTTGCTGAAATAAAAAGCCTCGAAACAGTTTATATTCCTGCCAGCGTCAAGTCTATATCTTCTACTGCTTTTATGGGTTCAATGTCGGAATATATAGTTGTTGACGAAGGCAACACCGTATATGACTCGCGAGAAAACTGTAATGCTATTATAGAAAAAAGCACTAAAAAACTAATATATGGCTCGGGCAATACAACAATTCCCGAAGGTGTTACAACTATTGATAATAACGCTTTTACCTATAATTTGAATCTCCTTTCTATCACTATACCCAGCAGTGTCGTATCGATTGGCGAACAATCTTTCCTTTGGTGCGACAATTTGACCGAAATTACTTGTTTGGCCAAAACACCTCCTACTATAGGCTTTATGACATTCTTTATCGCCAACCCTTCTATTCCCGTATATGTTCCGGCAGAAAGCCTCGACGACTACAAGAATCAATGGGGACTTTTTCTTTACAACATCCTATCCATAGAGTCAAAGAGGGTGAAATTGACTTTGCAAAATTCTTACTATAACAACGTTATATTCTTCTTAACTCCGGGCACCGAGCAGCAAATACAAATCATAGATACCGACTCTCGATTTGTATTGAACGCAGTGACGTTCAACGGAGAAAATGTCACAGACCAATTGGTTGACGGATTCTACACAACACCTGCAATTGAGAAAGATGCCGTTCTCAACATCAGTTACCAGATACCCACTGCCCAAAACGCACCCATAAACAATAGTCACATCAAAGCCTACGGCTATCGAGGCGATGTGATAGTAACAGGCTGTGAGAAAGGCGATAACATTGCCATATACAATGTAGATGGAGTCTTGTTGCGTACAATCTTTGCTACAAGCAATACTATGCGCATAACTATGCCCACAGATGAAATATATGTAGTGAGAATAGCAGATGTGGCTATAAAAGTAGCATTGTAAATATAACTCGCAAGTATTTTTTTCAATATATTGTGTTAATAAGACAAGACGTAGGCTGTGCCGAATTGAGGCACGGCCTACGTTGCTTTATACACAAGTCAATGAGCAAGATACAACAGGCTTATACCGACTGATATACGACAGCAACAACACACAAAATGGATATTCCCAAGAACAAAATAATACATCAATCCACCAATTAATTGAAGATGTCTATAATATTTTTTTGTACATTCGCACAATTAAATAAGAAACCACATTCTAATATCACATCACGATGAAAAAATTTCTATCGGCACTTGCCACTATAGCCATTATGTTGCTGCTACTGAGTGCGCGCAGCGAACAAGAGTATGCGTTTACAATCTATATGATAGGCGACTCGACTATGGCCAACAAAAACCTCAAAGGAGGCAACCCCGAGCGAGGCTGGGGCTTTGTCCTGCCGGGCTTTTTCTCGGAAGAAGTGCGCATAGAGAACCACGCCAAGAACGGTCGCAGCACCAAGAGTTTTATAGATGAAGGACGCTGGGAGAAAGTCCGTTCACAGATAAAAGAGGGCGATTATGTCTTTATCCAATTCGGACATAACGATGCCAAGGCCGATGAAAAACGTCACACCGAACCGGGATCGACTTTCGACGACAACTTGCGTCGTTTTGTCAACGAAACACGCGAGAAAGGAGGCATCCCCGTATTGTTCAACTCGATAGTACGACGCAACTTTGTCAACGACACACTCACCGATACACACGGGGCATATCGCGAAGTACCCAAGCGTATAGCCCAAGAATTAAATGTGCCTTTTATAGACCATAACGCACTCACACACAATTGGGTAGCATCGCTCGGCGATGAGGCTTCGCGCCAATATTTTATGTGGGTAGAGCCCAACACATTGGCTTGCTGCCCCGACGGCAAACTAGATAACACCCACCTCAATATACAAGGAGCCAAGATAGTGGCGCGAATGGCTGTGAATGAATTGATACAAAAAGTACCACTATTGGCTCAATATGTACGCCACTACGACCTCGTAGTAGCACAAGACGGCAGTGGTGACGTATTCACCATACAAGAGGCTATCAACCTCGTACCCGACTATCGCAAGAGTGGCGAAACCCGCATACTCATTCGCAAAGGTACATACCACGAGAAACTTATCGTACCCACATCGAAACAAGCCGTATCGCTTATTGGCGAAGAGGGCGTTGTCATTACAGGCAGCGACTACGCCAAGAAACTAAACCGTATGGGCGAGGAGATGGGAACATCAGGCTCATCGACCTGCTACATCTACGGCGACAACTTCTACGCCGAGAACATCACATTCGAGAACAATGCCGGTATGGTAGGTCAGGCCGTAGCAGCGTTGGTCGATAGCGACCGAGCCATTTTCTATCGCTGTCGTTTCCTGGGCAACCAAGACACACTCTACCCCTATGGCAAGGAACGTCGCATACGTCAATACTACAAAGAGTGCTACATAGAAGGCACAGTCGATTTCATCTTCGGATGGGACGTAGCAGCCTATTTCGACAACTGCACAATACACTGCAAGCGCGACAAAGGCTATATTGCAGCCCCTGCCACACCCCAAGGCAGCCCCTGTGGATTTGTATTCTCGCACTGCCACCTCACAGCCGATAAAGGAGTAGAAAATGTATATCTGGGACGCCCTTGGCGACCCTACGGACAAGCCGTCTATCTATATTGCGAAATGGATAACTACATCCACCCCGAAGGCTGGCGCGTATGGCACAACAAAGACAACCTCAACACCCCCACAATGGGCGAATACAACAGCACCGGCGAAGGGGCTGTAAGCAACCAACGCGCATCGTGGGCAGTCAAGATTGACAATCCCTCGCACTACAATATCGATACCGTACTCAGAGGAAACGACAATTGGGATGCCACCCAAGAGTTAATAAAAAGACATACAACACGATAAAAGGGAACTTCAAAAGAAAAAAAATTTAACCATATACATATAAAATAATAAACTGCTGTTATACGTTATTTCAATAATAATTAGTAATTTTACGACCGAATTGCGTGGGTGCATCAGTACCCTGCAATGAGTGTGTGACAAATTGTAAGAAAAACACTAAAAATACACTTAATCAATTAAAAAACTATGGCAGAAAGTAAAGAAAAACTGTTTGACCAATTTCCACCCGTAAGCACACAGGAGTGGAAAGACAAAGTGGTCGCAGACTTGAAAGGAGCCGATTTTGACAAAAAGCTCGTATGGAGAACCTCAGAAGGGTTCAATGTAAATCCGATGTACCGCGAAGAAGACATCGAGAACCTCAAGACACTCAACTCTCTTCCCGGTGAGTATCCCTACATTCGTGGTACTCGTACCGACAACGAATGGTTGACTCGCCAAGACATCGAGGTTGTTGACTTGAAAGCAGCCAACGAGAAGGCTCTCGACATCCTTGACAAAGGTGTCAATTCACTCGGTTTCCACCTCAATGGTGACCAAATCTGCGCTAATTGCCTCGCTACATTGCTCGACGGCATCCACGCAGACTGTGTAGAAATCAACTTTATGACTTGCATCCGTCACGCTGCAAAGTTGGCTACAGCCCTTACCGAGTACTATACTACTAAAGGCTACAACCTCGCCGAGTTGCGTGGTTCTATCAGTTTCGACCCCTACAAACGCATTCTCAAGAAAGGTAAAAACGTTGAGAACGTAGCCGCAATGGCAAGCGAAGTGTTGACAGCCGCTGCTCAATTGAAAAAATATCGTGTACTCGCCGTTGACGCATTGCTCATCAACAATGCCGGTGGTCATATCACACAAGAACTTGGTTATGCCCTCGCTTGGGGTAACGAGTGGATGGCAGCATTGACCGATGCCGGTTACAAGGCCGAGGAGGTTGCTTGCCGTATCAAATTCAACTTCGGTATCTCGTCGAACTACTTTATGGAACTTGCCAAGTTCCGTGCAGCGCGTATGTTGTGGGCTCAAATCGTGAAACAATACAATCCTGCTTGCGACTGCGCTTGCAAGATGATGGCTCACGCTACTACTTCAGAGTTCAACCAAACCATCTACGACGCACACGTTAACTTGTTGCGTACTCAAACCGAAACTATGAGTGCTGCTCTCGGTGGTGTTGACTCTATCACAACCCTCCCCTTCGACAAAGTATTCACTACTCCCGACGAATTCTCAGAGCGTATCGCTCGCAACCAACAATTGTTGCTCAAGGAAGAGTCGCACTTGGATAAGATTACCGACCCCGGTGCAGGTTCGTACTACATCGAGAACTTGACAGTGGCTATCGCCGAGCAGGCTTGGAAATTGTTCCTCGACATCGAGGAGCGCGGTGGTTTCCACGCAGCATTGAAAGCCGGTTACATCCAAGAGCAAGTAAACACAGTAGGTGTAGAGCGTCTTGGCAACGTAGCACGTCGCAAAGAGATTCTCTTGGGTAGCAACCAATATCCCAACATCAACGAGAAAGCAGCCGACAAGATTGCTCCCGCCGAGTCTTGTGGTTGTGGTTGCAACAACGAGTGCAAACCCGAGTTGCCCACACTCAACTTCAAGCGTGCAGCCAGCGACTTCGAGGCATTGCGTCTTGCTACCGAAGCAGCCGAGAAACAACCCTCGGTATTTATGCTCACTATCGGTAACTTGGCAATGCGCTTGGCTCGTTCACAATTCTCATCAAACTTCTTTGGCTGTGCAGGCTACAAGATTATCGACAACCTCGGTTTCGATACAGTACAAGCCGGTATCGACGCAGCACTCGCTGCCAAAGCCGACATCATTGTACTCTGCTCAAGCGACGAAGAGTATGAAACTCTTGCTCCCGAGGCATTCAAATATCTCGACGGTCGCGCATTGTTCGTAGTAGCAGGCGCACCTGCTTGCACCGAAGAGTTGAAAGCCGTAGGCATCACCGAGTTTATCAACGTTCGTAGCAACGTATTGGATACACTCAAGAGCTTCAACGCCAAATTGTCTATTTAATCACTCGTAAAAAAGAAAAAAGATGAGACCTAATTTTAAAAATATAGATATTAAGGCCGATGCTTTCGGTCAAAAGGCTTGCGGCTCGGTTCCCTGCAACGATGCAGAGAAATGGGTAACTCCCGAACTCATCCCCGTAAAGCCCACATATACTCGTGAAGATATCGAAGGACTTGAGCACCTCAACTATGCATCAGGTCTTCCTCCTTTCCTTCGTGGCCCGTACAGCGCAATGTACGCCATCCGTCCTTGGACAATCCGTCAATACGCAGGTTTCTCGACTGCCGAAGAGTCTAACGCCTTCTATCGTCGTAACCTTGCTTCGGGTCAAAAAGGTCTTTCAGTAGCATTCGACCTTGCTACACACCGTGGATACGATGCCGACCACGCTCGCGTTGTTGGTGACGTAGGTAAAGCCGGTGTGTCTATCTGCTCGCTCGAAGATATGAAAGTACTTTTCGATGGTATTCCTTTGAACAAAATGTCGGTTTCGATGACTATGAACGGTGCCGTACTTCCCGTACTCGCATTCTACATCAACGCCGGTCTTGAGCAAGGTGCCAAACTCGAAGAGATGGCAGGTACTATCCAAAACGATATCTTGAAAGAATTTATGGTGCGTAACACCTACATCTACCCACCTGAATTCTCAATGCGCATTATCGCCGACATCTTTGAGTACACTTCTCAAAATATGCCCAAGTTCAACTCAATCTCTATCTCGGGTTACCATATGCAAGAGGCCGGTGCAACAGCCGACATCGAACTTGCCTACACACTTGCCGACGGTCTTGAGTACCTCCGTGCCGGTGTAAATGCAGGTATGGACGTAGATACATTTGCTCCTCGCTTGTCATTCTTCTGGGCATTGGGTATGAATTTCTTTATGGAGATTGCCAAGATGCGTGCAGCCCGTATGTTGTGGGCAAAGATTGTAAAACAATTCAACCCCAAGAACCCCAAATCACTCGCTTTGCGTACACACACCTAAACATCGGGTTGGTCGCTCACCGAGCAAGACCCCTTCAACAACGTAGGTCGTACTTGTATCGAGGCTATGGGTGCTGCTCTTGGTCACACACAATCGTTGCACACCAACGCTCTCGACGAGGCTATCGCACTTCCCACCGACTTCTCGGCTCGTATCGCTCGTAACACCCAAATCTACATCCAAGAAGAGACTTACATCACTAAGGAGATAGACCCTTGGGCAGGTTCATACTATGTAGAGTGGTTGACCAACGAGTTGGCTCACAAGGCTTGGGAACACATCCAAGAAATCGAAAAATTGGGTGGTATGGCCAAGGCTATCGAGACAGGTATTCCCAAACTTCGCATCGAAGAGGCTGCCGCTCGCACACAGGCTCGCATCGACTCGGGCAAACAAACTATCGTGGGTGTTAACAAATATCGTCTTGAGAAAGAGGCTCCCATCGATATCCTCGAAATCGACAACACTGCCGTTCGTGAGTCGCAAGTGGCTCGCATCGTAGAGTTGAAGGGCAAACGCGATGAGGCTGCTGTTCAAGCCGCTCTCGAAGCCATCACCAAGTGTGTAGAAACTAAAGAAGGCAACTTGCTCGACCTCGCAGTGAAAGCCGCTCACGTTCGCGCTACATTGGGCGAAATCTCTGACGCTTGCGAGAAGATAGCAGGTCGCTACAAAGCAGTAATCAGAACTATTTCAGGCGTGTATTCTTCAGAAAACAAACAAAGCGACGACTTCAAGAAAGCAACCGAACTTTGCGAGAAATTCGCTAAACGCGAAGGTCGTCAACCTCGTATTATGATTGCCAAGATGGGACAAGACGGTCACGACCGTGGTGCCAAAGTTTGTGCAACAGGTTACGCCGACTGTGGTTTCGACGTTGATATGGGACCCTTGTTCCAAACTCCCGCCGAGGCTGCTCGTCAAGCAGTAGAAAACGACGTTCACGTATTGGGCGTTTCGTCACTCGCTGCAGGTCACAAGACTCTTGTTCCCCAAGTTATTGAGGAGTTGAAGAAATTGGGTCGCGAGGACATCATCGTTATTGCCGGTGGTGTAATTCCCGCACAAGACTACGACTTCCTCTATCAAGCAGGCGTTGCCGCCATCTTCGGCCCGGGTTCTCCCGTATCTCGCTCGGCTTGGCAAATCCTCGAAATCCTCTTGGGCGAAGAATAATCGACTTATAAAGATTATCCTTAATACTCAACTCGGTGGGCGCAACTGCTCCCACCGAGTTTTTTTTATATAGGGCATCCTGATAACAACTATAATGTAGTGGTATATAAGATAGATTAAATACCTATTACTCCTTGTACAAACCCTCATAAAACAATAGAGTGTGCGACACACTGTCACACACTCTATTGTTCCTCGAACTGCTGAGTTGCGCAACCTCGCGCAACAGCTCCTTATCTCTTATTCAATCTCACGAATCAGCATACCGGGATAAAACTCGCGACCACTCACTTTTATAAAGGTTGTTGCCCCTAAATCGGCACCTACAGCACCCTCTTCCGATGCCATAAAACGATTATCCCATATCATACCGGGAACAGGTTTTACAACGCCAACCTTCTTATACTCTATACGACCGTCTTTCTCCAATACCTCCAGCACTTCAAATCGACTCGCACTTGTTACACCCTCCTTCATACCAATGGGAGCTGTAATAGTAGGCGATGTACTGATAACAGGTGCTTTAACCTTAAATTGATTATACTTCTTCTGCAAATCAACAATATTCTCATCAATAGCACGCTGACAAGCCTTGCGTATCATCAACTCGGGTTGATCTTCATTGATGCCGAGGAATGATGTAAGTGAGCCTTTAGAAACAACATCACCGACATATTTCATCTTAAAGTTGCCTCTATTGTTCTCAAAAGCCATTTTCTTTTGCTCATCGGGTAGGTCGGAATAATAGAATTCATAGAACTCATTGGCTATGGCATCGTTCCAATCAAGTTGATACAGCCTTGAATGAATCTTTACTCTGAATCCCTTTATAGTAGCCACCATCGATGCGGCAGTATTGCCCAAATCCGACACATAGTCCATACCGGTTGCAGCACCCACCACGCCACCTAATATAGACAGCACAGTGGCAGCAGTCTTAGCACCTTCGGCCTTGTCGATATAAGTTATCTCATTTACCAACAAGAAAGTATTGGCAATGAGATCCTCTCCAGCATCTTGCAACATAGCCAAACCACGAGGCGTGCGTGAAGCCAACTCATAATCGAAAGCCGAGGCATCATAAAGACCACGCAACTTAACAAGTTCCATATCACACTCACCAGTAAGAATATTACGATTGAACCAGCGAGCCACCAATCTGCTACCTATATTATTGCGATCGACAAAGTCGGTAATGGCATCTGTATATTTATCCTTACGACTTACATTGACAACCTTTACATTTAAGTCAAAGTCGTTATACTTGTCGGGGATAGGCACTTTCAGGAACTCATCGGTTATCTCCTTATGGAACTTATCCTCGCTGTGACACACAAGGATACTATATAGCGAACTGCGACGATAACTAAATTCATCCTGCAATTGCTGCGCATTTACAACAGCAGCCATTGCAATAGTCAGCAGTAATAAACAATATCGTTTCATATTTCAGTTGTTTTTTTAATAATCCCACATAGTCTCATCGATTGTTTGATACAATTTCGATTTATGACGATTCTTATTATTCTTCAATGCGAAACGATAGGTATCCACGTCCGTCCATTTTGCACGTCCTGTATTCATCAACATCGCATAAGCCTCCTTGACAACACTCACATTATTATCCAAGATAAAGGGTATTATAACATCTCCATTCACATCGATAAGACCGGCCTTACCATCCACCAATACACAGGCAAGCATAGGTGCAAATCGGCTATAATTAGACATTGTTTCATATCCCTTATCAAATGCCAAAGTACCTGTTTTCAAGTCAACACAATACCATAAATCGGCATTCTTAACCCAGATACGGTTGACCGAGGTGTCTTGAGGAGCCAAAATATCATCCCATTTACACTCCACAATCTCCTGACCTTGCAGATTGACAACACCCCAATGAGAATCGCGTTTAACCATACTGTAACCGTTCTTGAAAGATGAGCCTCTAACATATCGGAAAGGTATTACCACTTCGCCTTTGTTGTTGATATAACCACCTAAGCCGGTTTCGGATTCAAAGGCTCCAAACAAGCCACCCTCAGTTGTAGGATATATAGGAGCATAAATAGGCTCTACAACAACGTTGCCATATTTATCAAGCAAGCCCATCTTGTTATCAACCTTACTCTGCACGATATATACATCTTCCTTCATTGGCGATATATAGGAATAATGGGGCGATACAACTTTATTGTTTTGGTCTATAAAGAAATAATCGCCAGATTTATTGCGGCATATTGCTAATCCATTTTGGAATGATGTTCCATCGGCATACCACGCCGAACTCAACAACTCGCCCTGAGATACATTCCAATAGTTTAAACGTCTTGAAGAATTATATACAGGTGCGAAACCCTCTTCAACACCCGCTACGGCATCAAACATATTGACAGGCACCAATATTGTTCCATCCGAGGCTATAACACCATTATTGCTACCATCGGCACGAGTTGATACAAAGAAATCGTAAGAAACAGACATATCCAACTTACCAAAGAGTCGCATCATTTCGTTGTTTCTCTCCAAGAAACGATAACTTCCTTCATCCTCTCTGACACGTTTTACCATACTACTCATTTTCTTAAGTTCCTTTTGGGTATATTGAGTAGGCTCCTTCAACTTAAAGGTAGCAACTACAGCATACTCGACAGGGACAACAACTTCGCCTCGCTTATTGTAAACGCCATACTTACCACCTGTTACTTGCGTAGAATTCTCGCTATCCAAACGACCCCCTTTATTCACCCAAACGTAACCATATTCATTGAACAAACCTACAGCAGAATAGATACAGGGCACAAGAACGCTCAAATCTTCGGTTATAAAGCCATACTTATTTTTACTCTGTACATAAGCCACACCGTCGATGAAATCGCCTATCTTGCTATATTGGGGAGCCAAAATAACTTCTCCGTCATACGAAATGAAACCCCAGTTCTCATCAAAAAGCACTCCGTCTTTTATTTTACCACCCGAAGCTACTTTATAACACTTTCCGTTATAGTCTTCTATAATACGGTAGGATGTCTTAAGTACTTCAACACCCATCTCATCTATTATACCATAGTTATCGCCCTTCTGCACCTTGGCACGACCATTGACAAAGGGGGTAACTGAATTGTACTTATGTTTGACGACAACATTACCCAGACTATCAACAAATCCCCATTTGTCCTTATTATTCACATCAGGAATAAGTTGTGCATAAGACGTAGTAAATATTATTGTAAAGATTAAACTTGCTATAATCTTTTTCATACGAAACATTTCTTTACGTTAGCGATTGTCATATTATACTTTATCGCATCCAATAATTTATATTGGGATTGGCTTGTTGGTTTTTACCAAATGCTACACCCACTTGGCGAGCCGACTCGATATCGGCAAGGCGCACCTCTTTGTCGTCTTGCATTTGTTGACGCTTCAACTCCAAGTCGTTATAGTATTTCTCGCGTTTTTCAAAGTCGATATCCGACTTGATGCTGGCACGCATTTCCTCAACGAATTGTGTTGCAGGGATAAACGATGCCGATGCAGGGTCGATTTGCGAAATATATTGCAAGGCGTCGGTAGCACCCTTCGAGTCGGGATTGGCAGCCCATACGGCACGAGCATTGTTCAACAATACAGCACCTTCGTTGTCAATATAATATCGGTATGCCTCGAGCAACACATCACAAGCCTCCTCATAACCCACACAACAAGAGGGTATGGTCGATGCGTGGAACAAGGCTGCATCATATTGCTTGAGGTTCATCTTCACGCGAGCCTCCTTCAAGATGTTCTGGTAGTTATTGTCGTAATAGGCTATAATCTTCTCCTTACCGGCCGACAGCATTTGGCGCAATCGGGCATTATTGGCATTAACCGACTTCAAGGCGTTGATGTAGGCTTGAGTCTCACTCTTGCCGGCACCTCTAATTTCCATACTTATCGATGAATATACTTGCTGATTTTTGTTATCGCCAATATAGATAATAAGATTAGAAATAACCGATTGCATCATAGGAGGGCCTGCCAATGTTTCTTGGCTCAACGGCTCAATCTTGCCGGCTACAAAGAATTGGAAGTCGCCACCCATTTCAGCAGCAATACCATCGACACACACTGCTGTTTGCAGGCGATTGGCTATGGTCTGACTTACGGTTTCAGGCACATTCTCTTGGTCCAACTGTGCTACCATAATAGGTATTTCACACTCTTGCGCATAAGCAACCGCCGAGGCTGCCACAAATATAGTAAGTGCTATTTGTTTGATGTTTTTCATAATCGTAAATTTTATTTTTCACCCAATATAAGTTCGGCTTTACCCAATCCGCTGGTAGTATTTTTAGATGTTATATTGAAGGGAGCATCTCTCAAATACTTTCTTAAGTTGTTGATAAAGCGACGTGCATCCATAGCACGACCACGTTCATCGTAAAGAGGAATACGCACTTGTTCAAAGTCCAAGCGATACTCGGTTGCCATTGACAGATTGTAGCGATGCGATACAGTGTTTTCGTACATCCAATTGTCTATCATATCGGTAAGTTCTTCGCCATCAAATTCATCTTCAAACGAAATGCCTGTTCCGTCGAACACCAACAATCTGACCGAAATTTCACGACCATTGGCAAACAAGTCATCGAAGAAGACTTGCAATTGCGACACGAAACCGTCCATTTTTTCGAGTACGGCTTCCTCCAACAATACGGGCACTGTAGCCGAATAAGAGGGAGGCATTGTACCACTGTTCTCGGCTATCTGCTTGTTGGTGTAAGCATCGAGCGCACGCAACGAGTAGGTCAACTCCTTTTGAGGGCCTTTCTTATGCAACTGCCAACCCACCTCTATAATAATATCGGCCTTGGCACGGTCGAGAAGCACATCTTTGGTAGTATAAGCAACTGTAGCCCCCGATGTACTGCTCAATGTTTGGTCGCGCAGTGCCTGGTCTTCTTTGATGCTTTTCATTGTTTGCGACATATCCTTCAGGGGCATACCTCTCTCGGCCATCAAGCCGTTTATCTTGGTTATCACACCCATAAGGTCGGCATTGAGTACGGCTTGCTCATAATCGGGTATATAATCGGTATTGCCCAAGTTTTCGGCCGTAATCATCAATCCGTTTTCGCTACACCACACATCCGAGGGTATCACCATAATGGTAGGTTTCTTGGCTTGGCCCAACATAGCCATAGGAAAGAGAGCCACCATTGTCAATATAAAGAATATCTTTTTCATAACTGCTATATTAAGGTTTTATAATGTTATCTTGAATGAGTCTTTCGCGTAGGTCGTCGCGCAGAACGCGCACCACCACGCCCCAATTTTGTTGTGTATTGCTCACTGCCTTCGTACGCGAGGTGAGATTTTCATCGGCATCCGATACATACTTCTTATACTCACCACCGTCGGCAAAGAATTTGTTGAAATAGTATTGATATTTCTCCTCGGCGTTTACTTCATAAATCAGAGGCTTGGTATTACACTCACCCGATCTAATGCCATTGAAGATAACATCACGAACAGCATTTTTCTTGGCTTGCTCCAAGGCATCGGCACGATCCTTGCCCTTACCCCAAGCGCGCAATGTTTGCGAGCCGTCGAGTTCTACCCCAAGGCACTCGGTTTCAAACGACACATAAGATGCAACGCTCGATACTTGGGTTGTCTTGCAAGAGGGGCAAATAAATGCGACAACCACCATAGCCATTAATAGGTTTAATAACTTTTTCATATATCAGTCTTATTAAAATTCATATCCCAATTTTATACCCACAAACGAGAGGTATTCTTTATCCGATATTTGTCCCCAATAGGAGATACCCAACAGGAATGCCGAGTGCGAAACGCCAAATCGGTAACCCAACGTAGGACGTATCATCAAGCCATTATCGCCAATAGTGAAGCCGGCATCCAATGAGTAGAAAGGTACTGCATCGCGATACTCCTCCGAGATAATGTTACCTCTGAAATTGACAAAGAGGGGACAAGCCCAGTCGCTCGACAACTTGACACTGCGAAAATCGCCACCATTAATGTAGTAGCGCGCACCTACACCCACACCTACACGGAAGTATTCATTGACACGATAACCGGCCACAACATTGACATCGGTAGCAAATCCCACCGGTGTGCGAGGGGTAATGGCATACGCACCTTGCAACTCGGCGGCAAAGAAGAAACGAGATTGACGCTTACGATAATCGACATAGCCGGTCGGGGTAGTACTCGGAGTTACCACCTCCGAGTTGCGATCAATACGACGCACCTCAATCATCGGATAGGTATAAGACTTGCCATCCTCGGTTACAAATGTAACTTTCACATTCTCTTCAACACTCTCGACGTGCCCTTTCAGCACCGTACCATTATTAAGATACAAAACATCAACACCATCCTCGGTCGATGCATACATTGCTATGGCTGCTACAGCCATAACAACAGTCAATAATAATCTTTTCATTAGAATCCCGAATTAAGTCCTTTTATTACACCGGCTGCCTCCAAGTCTTTACGCAATTGATCTTTATTGACAGTAACGGTGGCTTTTATTTTATACTCCTTTTTCACCTTGGTGACACGTCGAGATGTACTCAACGCCTGTCCGTAATTACTATAAGAACTTACAAAGAAGGTCTGGAAGAAATCGGCGTGTTGCTCCTCCGACATAGCACTACCGGCCAAGGGCTTTTGGCTCTGACGCAAATCATCATTGAAAAATCCCTTAAACAGCACACCGTGAACGGCACATTTTACAAACTCATCATCATTTATATTCGACTTTTTCGATGTAACTGTAACCTCTACCACATACGAGCCTTGAGCGCCTGTACCGGCACCCTTAATTTCGTAAGGCAAGATAGAATACTGGGCTTGAGCATAAACTGCACACATTAACATCACAAAGAATGAAACAAGTGTCTTTTTCATCGGTTTTAATTTTATCGCTCTCACAATTCCTCAAGAGCATCAATATAAAATATCCAAACGTGGAATTGCATACCCGGCAAGTACAATAAAGAAACTCGATAACAAGGTTGATAGAATGTGATAAATTTCCTCCTCGTGCTATTAGGTAAACGTTTTCTCTTAATTACAATAATGTGTTATTCCATAAATGTGTCACAAGCAACGGAATGGTCACCGAAAAACACTCAACAGGGACTCTGTCAGTTTCTCCAACGCACATTCGACGGTTGCAGTTAAACGCAAATTTACATTTAATTATTAAATATTATTATTGAAAAATCGACCAATACGCACAAGTGTAAACACATCGGCGACACTCATCATATTCCCCAATCACCCTATCGCAACGCGTCACATACTCGGCACATTGGCAGTGGTACGCAGTTATTACTCTCCAGCTAATATTTATATTCTGTCAATAAGGCGTTTACAACAAAATTGCACATTTGTCGAAAGAAAATTGCCCGAAAATTTGCAGAAGTTATATGATAACTGTATCTTTGCATCGCATTTGGCAAAAACGACTACGGTTGTCCCACAAAGGAAGGATGGGTGAGTGGCTGAAACCACCAGTTTGCTAAACTGACGTACTCGTAAGGGTACCGGGGGTTCGAATCCCCCTCCTTCCGCCGGATATGAAATAAAAAACGATGTGGATAGATATTCGCATCGTTTTTTTGTATAGATGTATATACACAGATTATAAGAATTGATGTAATTTTGCATCGAATAGAATACTGCTTATTATGAAGAAAACTCACATTATACTCGCCATCCTTGCTATCGTACTGATAGCCACACTGAGCATTGGTGCCTACTTATATAAGGTGTATATAAAAGACCCTATCGCCACAGCCGACACTACCATACAGGTGTATATCACCCCGGGAATGAGTAGCGACTCGCTGTGTCATACCCTCGCCCAACAAATAGACCCCGAAAAGGCAGGCAAGATTGTAGAGTTTATGTATAACGATGAGTACGACGCAAGCACTCGCAAGGGATACTACGAGTTGAAAGGCTCTACATCGATATATCGCGCTGCACGCAAATTGGCAGCCGGCAGCCAAACACCTGTTACGTTTACATTCAACAACCTGCGACTACTCGACCAACTCATCGAGCGTATCGATGAAACACTGTATATGAGTGCCGACTCGATAGAGGCACTGCTGCAAGATGAGGCTCTGTGCGCCCAATACGGTTTCAACACAACCACCATCATAGCAATGTTCCTGCCCGACACCTACGAGTTCTATTGGACAGTTACACCCCAACGCTTTATGGAACGTATACACGAATATTACAACCTGTTTTGGAACGAAGAACGACGCAACAAGGCTCGCCGAGTGGGACTCTCGCCCATTGAGGTATCGACCTTGGCATCCATTGTAGAGGAAGAGACAGCCAAAGCCGATGAGATGCCCATCGTGGCAGGGTTGTACATCAATCGCCTGCGCAGGAACATACCCCTGCAAGCCGACCCCACTGTGAAATATGCCGTAGGCGACTTCTCGTTGCAACGCATCCTCAACAAGCACCTCAACACGCCATCGCCCTACAACACATACCTAAATACGGGGCTGCCCCCCTCGCCCATTCGCATCCCGTCGAAGACAGCCATAGATGCCGTACTTAATTATCGCCAACACAACTACCTGTATATGTGCGCCAAAGAGGACTTTTCGGGGTATCACAATTTTGCAACCACGCTGTCGGAACACAATCGCAATGCTCAACGCTACCATAATGCGCTCAATCGCAGAGGCATAAAATAAGTAGTGGCACTAAAAATGCTTATCGAAGATAGTGTCCCCAAAAAGGCTATAAAAAATATATTAAAAAAATTTTGCAAAAAGGAATATTCATTCTATCTTTGCCACGTCCTTAACAATATATTGAGAAAGAGGATTAATTAAAACCAATAATAACTATTTAATAACTAAAACAATGAAAAAGAAATTGATGTTTGTTGCTGCTATCGCAACAATGGGCTTGGGAGCTTTTTTGACAGCTTGCGAAGATGATGTATGTACTTGTACTTGGGTAGTGGAAGGTGTGTCAGTTACAGAAGATTATGATTTGGCAGATTACCCCGGTTATACAAGTTGCAAAGGTTTGGAAAATGCGTTCGATACCTATGATTATGGTTATTTCGATGAAATCTCTTGCAGATAATTAGGCAAACAAAATTTTCAAAATAATAATGCTTGCATCTATCACAGGTGCAAGCATTATATTATTAAGCCAATGTGTATATGAATAAAAGAATAGAAATATATAGTTTTATAGCCGGAGCAGTATTCTTGATATCGGGCTTTGCCAAGTCTATCGACTCGGCACTCTTTGCACAAACCATTACCCAATACGGATTTGGCGACCTATGGTTTATGGCTCCTATCATCATCATTGTCGAGTTGTACTTGGGTCTTAACCTCATACTCAACCTCAACCAACGCCTTATGGCTGCCATAAGCACAATTTTCGTTGTTCTACTCACCGGCATATTCTTATACGGTTGGCTGGCACAAGATGTAACCGACTGTGGTTGCTTCGGCCCTATCAAGGTATTGAGCAGTTCGCCTTGGATATCATTGCTACGCAATGCCATACTGCTATACTTATGTATCGACGTGTGGATAAACACTCCTCGCGAGCCTATCAACACCAATTGGGTAATAAACAGCACATTCATCCTCGTACTATGCCTTGCTGCATTTATGAGTGGATACACATCGCGCACAACATCGGGTACGGGCGCATCACTGAAGATGATAAGCACCAAGCCGGTTGCACTGAGCGAAAACAAGTTGAGCGACTTTATAGAGACATCGCCCGACTCTACCTATCTGGTATTTGCCTTCTCATACCAATGCCCTCACTGCTTCAACTCGATGGAAAACTTGAAGCAATATGAGGAAAAGGGAGCAGTCGATAAAGTTATAGGCTTGACAATAAGAAACAGCCGAGGTCGCAAATTCTTTGAAGACTATTTCAACCCTCAATTTACCATCAAGGAATACCGTCCCGACAGCCTCTTGGAACTTACCAACCAATTCCCCACTATTTACTACGTTCGCAACGACTCTATCGTAGAACAAATGCAAGGCGAGTTGCCCGCAGCACTATTCTTTATGAAGGAGCGAGGCATTGACACATCGCACTTATACGCAGTTCTCGAAACCGAAAACGACACTACCAACGTTGTTGCCATCGACAGCGACTCTATACCTGCCGAGGCAACCGATATACAATAACATATAGTACACACAGACAAGGCATCAACATCGAAGATGTTTCACTATTATGCATAACAGTGAAACGTCTTCGACGTATCGGGTGTGTGTAGGGTTATAGCCTCCGAGTGTGTTCATACTCCTCAGTCAGCAGGGCTGACGGCTCTTCTACCTTAGGGGAGCAGAAGCCTACGGCTTGTAAGTTAGCCACAAAGGGGCTATGAGCGTTGAGAGGTTAATGTTTAGTGATTATAGTTTTTAACCCACCCATAACAAGAAAAAAAACAATATATACAGCAAGCATATAAACCTTTTCGCAACAACGTTGTTATAATATCGAACAGGGCAAGCAACAGCATAGCGATGCCACATACAGCACCCTGTTCATATTGATAACGGCACTACAATGCAATAATGATATTCTTGTTTTTTGTGTGTTTCATTGGTATTATTGTCCTTATCTTCTCCTACATAGGAGATTGATAAGATTCCTCTTTCTTGTTTTTGATATGAAAAGGCTGCATCGGGAGATGCGGTCTTTTTTTTGTTATTGGGCTATACCATAAAAAAAGCGATGCGCCACAAACGGTGACACATCGCCTTCGATATTCAGCGTAAAAATTAATTAACGACGATAATCGGCGAGTTGCTCGGCAGTGTAGCCTTCGATAAAGGCAGCGTGCTTGGCAACCTCGGCCTCACCCATATTGATGTATATGCGAGCCGAAGTAGCAAACTTATCGTTGCGAGTAGTATCAAGCAACAACAAGTGGCCCATAATAATGTTACCTGCCATTTCGACCAAACGACGAGCCATAAAGTCGATTAACTCATTGTCCTTTGTAGCAGTAACTTTCTCAACGGCAGCAGCATACTTCTCGCGCATAGCCACAAGACGCTCGCGCAAGGGCAAGAGGTCGGCACTGATTTCGGCAGCCTCATAGTCCATTATCTTATTGAGATATGTACCGGTAGTGACGTGGCGAATGGCAGCAACAACTTGCAATTGTGTAGTACCCTCATAGATAGATGTGATACGGGCATCGCGATAGATACGCTCGCCAGCATAGTCCTTCATAAAGCCCGAGCCACCGTGTACTTGCACGCAGTCGTAGGCATTTTGGTTACAGTATTCGCTCGACATACCTTTAGCAAGGGGAGTAAAGGCATCGGCAAGTTTTTGGAAAGCCTTCATCTCGGCACGCTCGGCATCTTCGAGCATACGCTCCTTGGCAATGTCTTCCCAACTCTTGTAGAGGTCAACAAAACGAGTTGTTTCATACAACAACGAGCGAGAAGCATCGAGTTTGGCCTTCATTACCGAAATCATCTCATATACAGCAGGAAACTCAATAATAGCCTTACCGAATTGCTTACGGTCTTGTGCGTATGCAAGAGCCTCACGATAAGCAGCCTCCGACACACCTACCGATTGAGCGGCAATACCCAAGCGAGCACCGTTCATCAGGGCCATAACGTACTTGATAAGACCCATCTTACGGCTACCACACAACTCGGCACGAGCGTTCTTGAATACAAGTTCGCAAGTGGGCGAGCCTTTGATACCCATCTTATTCTCGATACGACGTACGGTTACGCCACCGTCGTTCTTGTCGTAGATAAACATAGACAAGCCACGACCATCTTTAGTACCCTCTTCCGAGCGAGCCAATACAAGTGCAATCTCGCCATCACCGTTGGTAATAAAGCGTTTTACACCATTGAGGTACCAATATCCATCGGCTTCGTTGTATGTAGCCTTGAGCATAACGGCCTGCAAGTCGCTACCGGCATCGGGCTCGGTAAGGTCCATAGCCATTGTTTCGCCGGCACACACGCGAGGCAAGAATTTGGCTTTTTGCTCTTCGCTGGCAAATTCGTATATTGTTTCGGCACAGTCTTGCAAGCCCCAGATGTTTACGAAACCGGCATCGGCACGGCTCACCATATCGGCAGCCATAATATAGGGAACAAGCGAGAAGTTCAAGCCATTGTAACGACGGGGAATAGAGATACCCATCAAGCCGGCCTTAACAAGTGCATCCAAGTTCTTCTGAGTACCTTGTGCATATACCACACGACCATCTACAACGTGAGGTCCTTCGTGGTCAACACTCTCGGCATTGGCGGCTACAATCTCACCAGATATTTCACCGGCAATTTCCAACACCTTTTCGTAACTATCCATTGCGTCCTCATAGTTGAAGGGAGCATAGTCATACTTCTCGGCATCGGTATAATTGCGTTCTCTCATTGCCACCAACTTCTCCATAAGAGGGTGGGTCAAGTGATGTCTAAGATCACTGTTATCTAAATAAAAGTTAGACATATCTATAGTTTTATTGTAGTCGGTTATTATTTCGAATTTTTCTTGTAGTATTTGATGAGTTTGGGAATAATATCCTCAACATTACCTGTAATAACATAGTCGGCGATAGTGTTTATCGGAGCATTGGGGTCGTTGTTGATAGATATTATTATAGAACTCTCTTGCATACCTGCAATGTGTTGTATCTGTCCCGATATACCACAAGCAATATACAATTTGGGGCGAACGGTTACACCTGTTTGACCGATTTGACGCTCGTGCTCGCAATAACCGGCATCGACAGCGGCACGGCTTGCACCTACTTCGCCACCCAATACACCAGCCAAGTCGTAGAGCATATCGAAGCCCTCTTTTGAGCCCATACCATAACCACCGGCTACAACGATAGATGCGCCTTTGATGTTGGCTTTTGATTTCTCCATCTGACGGTCTATTATCTCAACTACGAAGTCGGTGTCTTGCACATACTTGGCAACGTCGAGTTTTACCACCTCGCCTTGATGATTGGCATCGTAAATCTCTTTTTTCATCACGCCCTCGCGCACTGTGGCCATTTGAGGACGGCACTCGGGATTGACAATGGTAGCCACGATGTTACCACCGAAAGCAGGACGTATTTGGTACAGCAGGTTTTCGTAAGTTTTACCGGCTTTCTTGTCTTCGTGAGGGCCTATCTCAAGCGATGTACAGTCGGCAGTAAGGCCACTGTGCAAGGTTGACGATACACGAGGGCCTAAGTCACGACCGATGCTGGTAGCACCCATCAAGCACACTTGAGGCTCAACCTCGCGGAACAAGCCACACACGATGGCTGTATGAGGAAGCGATGTATAGGGATACAAACGAGCATCGTCGGCTGTATATACTATATCGGCACCGTAGGGATAGAGTTGCTTTTCAATACCATCGAGGTTGCTACCGATAACAAGCGCAGCAAGTTTGCAATTAAGCTTGTTGGCAAGTGTGCGACCTTTGGTAAGGAGTTCGAGGCTGACATCGGCAATGATGCCGTCTTCTATTTCGCAATATACAATGAGATTATTCATATTTATATGTATTTCTTGTTTATAATATAGGTACTACTGCTTATCCGATAGTGTGATTGGCGATAAGATCTTGTATCAATTCATCAATCTCGGCATCAGTACCTTCTAAACGTTTGCTCTCTTTGGCTTGGAATACGACATTTTCGATGCCTTTCACCTTGGTGGGCGAGCCGGCAAGACCTACTTGATTGAGGTCGGCATCTACATCGTTAACGCTCCACTCCTCGATGTTAAGATAAGGACGTGCGTCGTACAACGCTGTAGATTCGAGTTCGGCCTTCTCGCTGGGCGATTTGGCATATTTATATTGTTGTATGCGACGAGCATTGCGAGGACGACATTCATCGGCACTACCGTTGACAGTAACTACCAAAGGAAGAGGGCAAGTCACTGTCTCAACACCACGCTCCAAACGACGCTTGATAGTGGCTTTACCGTCGGCAACCGATATAATCTCTTCGGCGTATGTAACTTGGGGAATACCCAATTTTTCGGCTATTTGAGGGCCTACTTGAGCAGTATCACCGTCGATGGCCTGACGACCACCTACAATAATATCATAATCGCCTATCTTGCGCACTGCGCACGACAAGGCATACGATGTAGCCAATGTATCGGCACCGGCAAAGGCACGGTCGGTAAGAACGATACCACCATCGGCACCACGGAACATTCCTTCACGAATGATTTCGGCAGCACGGGGAGGACCCATAGTAAGCAAGGTTACTGTCGAGCCGGGATGTTCTTCTTTCAAACGGAGGGCTTGCTCCAAAGCGTTCAAGTCTTCGGGGTTGAAGATTGCGGGGAGAGCGGCACGGTTGATTGTACCATCCTCTTTCATCGCATCCTTACCCACGTTACGGGTGTCGGGCACTTGTTTGGCCAGAACTACGATTTTCAAACTCATAATTACTAATTATTTGATATTAGATAAATCTTGTTTTGCCTTAATATTAATATTCAAGATGCAAAGATAAACAAAATCCTGACTTTAACAATTAAAACGAGGCATCAAGGTTGCATATAACAACCATTTTATTGCTCAAAAACATACAACTTGTGCAACGCAGCGTGCAAAAAATGTCTTGAATTGATGGCAAACCTCATAGGTTGTAATAGAAATAGGGACTGTATCAACACGATACAGCCCCTACCTTTATATAACGGTGTAATAAATATTACTCGGCAGGTTTCAACCAACGGTCGAGCCATCCGAAGAATGTACGATGGAAGAGAACGCCGTTTTGAGGTTGAAGGATCCAGTGATTCTCATCGGGGAATATAAGCAACTCGGCAGGAACGCCACGCAACTTGGCTGCATTGAAGGCGCTCATACCTTGTGAAGCAAGGATACGGAAGTCCTTTTCGCCGTGGATACACAATATGGGTGTATCCCACTTATCGATGAAACGGTGAGGTGAATTGGCAAATGTGCGTTGTGCGATAGCATTGGTTTTATCCCAAGGTGCACCGCCCATATCCCAATTGGCAAACCACATCTCCTCTGTTTCCATATATTGTTGTTCGAGGTTGAATATACCAGCGTGTGCGATAAAGGCATCGAAACGTTTTTCGTGATGTCCTGCCAACCAATATACCGAGAAGCCTCCATAACTTGCACCTACAGCACCCATTTTATCGACATAAGGCTCGGCCTTGAGTGCATCGGCAGCAGCGAAATAGTCGCGCATATTTTGGCCACCATAATCCTTACTGATTTGTTCCAACCACTCTTGACCAAATCCGGGCAAGCCACGACGGTTGGGAGCCACGATGATGTAGCCTTGCGATGCCATCAGTTGCAAGTTCCAACGATACGACCAGAATTGGCTTACGGGGCTTTGAGGGCCACCTTGGCAATACAATACGGCGGGATACTTTTTGCTTGCATCGAAATGAGGAGGATATACTACCCAAGCAAGCATCTTCTTACCGTCGGAAGTGGGTATCCAACGCTCTTCGACATTACCCATCTCGATATTGGCGAGCAATGCTTCGTTTTCGCGAGAGAGGTCGGCAACTTGGCGCGAAGCGAGGTCAACAACATAAATCTCATCGGGTTGCGAGAGTGAATGACGCATAGCAACGAGTTTGTTGTCGGCAGCCGGAGCAACAGTGGCATAGTCATAATAGCCTTCGGTAATCTGCTGTATGGCAAGACCATTGAGGGCTACACTGAATATATGCACCATACCTTGATAGGGCGCAGTAAAGTAGATAACACCGGCATCGGGTGCCCAAGCAAATGTATTGACAATGTAGTCGAAATTCTCGGTGAGATATGTTTTTTCGCCTGTCTGCATATCGAGGACAAAGAGTCGGTTTTTGTCGCTCTCATATCCGTCACGCTCCATACTTGTCCAAGCAAGGTAGTTGCCGTCGGGCGAGAATACGGGATTGGTATCATATCCCATCATACCTTCGGTAAGGTTTTCGGTAGTGCCGTCAACGAGGTTGTAGCGATACAAGTCGCTGTTGGTCGATAACGAATACTCCATACCGGTCTTTTTACGACACACATATACGATAGACTTACCATCGGGTGCCCAAGCAAACGACTCGGCACCACCGAAGGGGCGCATAGGAGCCTCGTAAGGCTCACCCTCGAGAATATCTTTGGGATTTACAATCATATCGCCCTCAACTTGTGCTATGAAGGGGTGAGGAATAGCCTCGGTCCACTCATCCCAGTGCTTATACATCAAGTCGGTGATAACACGACCCGAAGCATCGGGCAGGTCTTCATACAAATCGACAGCCTTATTGTGGAGCGATACGGTAGATATAAGTATTACTTGAGTGCGGTCGGGCGAGAAGAGGAAACCCTCGACACCACGTTCAACCGACGACATCTTCACACGATTGGTACCATCGGCATTGCTGCGCCACACTTGAGGTACACCGTTTTCATCGGCATAGGTAAATGCAATGGTATTGTCATCCAACCACACTGCATTGCCTTCGCTCTTGGCTGTATTGGTAATCTTCACGGGTGTTCCGTCGATAGGAGCAACAAAGAGGTCGCGATTGCTCTTATTGGCTTTATAATCGACATATTGCACACCATATAGCACTTTAGTACCATCGGGCGACACTTCGGGACCCGACACACGGCCAAATGCCATCATCACTTCAGGAGTCATAATACCGTTTTCGACGGTAATCTCTTGTTTCCCAATTACTGTTTCTTGGGCTACTTCTTGTGTATTACAAGCAGTCAATATGGCTAATCCTGCCATACCCATAATCATCCAATTTTTGTTCATAGTTATGTTTATGTGTGTTTTCCACTATTGTGGTAGGTATTAATAATCCATTGAGGGGTCGTAACTGCCGAAACTATCTTCATCAAGTTCCGATATATCATAGTCATCGGCACCATAGAAGTCGGCATCGAGGTCATCGACAGCAGCCTGTTGAGCGATTTTCTTCTCGACCTCTTCAAAATCTACCATTTGAGCCGGAGCATCGCCTACCGACTTGGTGCATACGGGGGCATCCAACTCCTCTCCGAAGATTGTTTCGCGCAACTCCATAAAGAATGCACGATCGGTAAGATAGTCGAATACATACATAAGTCGTTGACCTTCATCCTCCACGAGATCGCTCAAGCGGGTCTTTTCCATCAACCATATATCTTCATCGCTGTCGCGACCCATATCGACAAGGGTTACCTCGGTGGTCTTTTCCCAGTCATCTTCACAAATGAAGAATGAGGTCATCTGGTCGTGGGTGTAACCTACCGAGTCGAGTATGGCATCGTTCAACTCCTTGAAGGTTGCATCAGAGTCTATTTTTATCACACGCTTGAAGTCATCAACTTCATCCGAAACGATTAAAAACTTGTATATCATATCTATGTTCTTATTATATAATTATCATTACAGTGGCATAAGCCGGCCGGCACAACACCGACAGTGCTTATTTATGGCGTAAAGATAACCAAAAATATCTATACAAATCAAGACGAGCGTTCTTTTTTCATTTTTAGCACACGCAATTTTTTTTATCGCACACACTGCATCGAATTTCGTTTGACATTAGCAACAAAAATCGTATCTTTGCCAAATGGCACGAATTATGGCTATAGATTATGGACGCAAGCGTTGCGGTATTGCCGTAACCGATACCTTGCAGATTATTGCCAACGGACTTACTACGGTAGGCTCGGGCGAATTGATTGACTTTATTCGCAAATACATTGCTCAAGAGCCCGTAGAGTGTATCGTTGTAGGCAAGCCCAAGCAGACCAACAACCAACCGTCGGAGAATATGCGCTATGTAACTACGTTTCTCAACCTACTGCACAAGCACTTCCCCGATATGAAGGTAGAGTTATACGATGAGCGTTTTACCTCGGTCATAGCGCATCGCACGATGATTGATGCCGGCTTGGGGCGTATGGCGCGTCGCAACAAGGAGTTGGTCGATGAGATAAGTGCCACCATAATATTACAAGACTATTTGGAAAGCAAAAAATATAATCGATTATGATATTACCTGTTTATCTTTACGGACACCCCGTAATACGCAAAGTGGCAGAACCTATTGATGCCAACTATCCCGACTTGGAGAAACTCATTGCCGATATGTACGAAACGATGTATGCTACCGACGGTATCGGTCTTGCTGCGCCACAGATAGGTCGTTCTATCCGATTGGTTGTTATCGATGTTGACCCTTGCAGCGAGATGCACCCCGAGTTGGCCGGTGTGAAAATGACACTTATCAATCCCACTCTCGAGGTGGTTGAAGACGGCAAGAAGTGTTCGTCGGAAGAGGGTTGCCTCAGTATTCCGGGCATACACGAGTCGGTAACTCGCATCGAGAAGATACACCTGCATTGGTACGACGAGAATTTTGTCGAACACGACGAAGTGATTGAGGGCTACCTTGCACGCGTTGTACAACACGAGTGCGACCACCTTGAGGGCAAGGTATTTATCGACCACATTTCGCCCATTCGCAAGCAACTCATCAAGTCGAAAGTCACCAACATTATCAAAGGTAAAATCAACTGTGGCTATCGCGTGAAAGCAGCCGGTGTGAAATAACGATAAGAAAATAAATTTTAATAACCACATACAAGCCTACAACAAACGGCTTAAAGCAAAAAACTATGGCAGACGACAAAAAAGTAATTTTTTCGATGGTGGGTGTAAGCAAGATTTTCCCGCCTCACAAACAAGTGCTTAAAGACATCTACCTTTCATTTTTCTATGGTGCCAAGATTGGTATCATCGGTCTTAACGGCTCGGGTAAATCGACCCTCCTCAAGATTATAGCCGGTGTAGAGAAGTCATACCAAGGCGAGGTAGTATTCTCACCGGGCTACTCGGTGGGCTACCTTGAGCAAGAGCCTAAACTCGACAACGAAAAGACCGTTATCGAAGTTGTGCGCGAAGGTGTACAACCCATACTCGACATTCTTGCCGAATATGAGCGCGTGAATGAGGCTTTCTGCGACCCCGAGGTGCTTGAAGACCCCGATAAGATGGAGGCTCTCATCAACCGACAAGCCGAGTTGCAAGACCAAATAGATGCTACCGATGCGTGGAATCTCGACAACCGTTTGGAACGCGCTATGGATGCATTGCGTTGTCCTCCCGAGGATCAACAAATCAAGTTCCTCTCGGGTGGTGAGCGTCGCCGTGTGGCATTGTGCCGTCTGTTGTTGCAACAACCCGACATCCTATTGCTCGACGAGCCTACCAACCACCTCGACGCCGAGAGCATCGATTGGCTGGAGCAACACTTGCAACAATACAAGGGTACGGTTATTGCCATTACCCACGACCGTTACTTCCTCGACCACGTTGCCGGTTGGATTCTCGAACTCGATCGCGGCGAGGGTATTCCTTGGCAAGGCAACTACACATCGTGGCTCGACCAAAAGACCAAACGCCTCGCTATGGAAGAGAAGCAAGCCAGCAAGCGTCGCAAAACGCTCGAACGCGAACTTGAATGGGTGCGTATGGCTCCCAAGGCACGTCAAGCCAAGGGTAAAGCCCGTCTTAACTCATACGACCGACTGCTCAACGAAGACCAAAAGGAACGCGAGGAGAAACTCGAGATATTCATACCCAACGGACCTCGCTTGGGTAACAAGGTTATCGAGGCTCAAGGCGTTGCCAAGGCTTACGGCGAGAAACTCCTCTTCGACAACCTCAACTTTATGTTGCCTCCCAATGGTATCGTAGGCGTTATAGGCCCTAACGGTGCCGGTAAGACTACACTGTTCCGTCTTATTATGGAGCAAGAGAAGGTCGATAAGGGTAGTTTCGACGTGGGCGAAACAGTAAAAATTGCTTATGTTGACCAAACACACAAGGATATAGACCCCGAAAAGAGCGTATATCAAGTTATATCGGGTGGACAAGAGACCTTCCGTATGGGTGGTCGCGAAATGAATGCTCGCGCATATCTATCGCGCTTCAACTTTACAGGTGCCGACCAAGAGAAACTTATAGGCGTGCTGTCGGGTGGTGAGCGTAACCGTCTGCACTTGGCTATGGCGCTCAAGGAAGAGGGCAACGTATTGTTGCTCGACGAGCCTACCAACGACATCGACGTAAACACACTGCGCGCATTGGAGGAGGGTCTTGAGAACTTTGCCGGCTGTGCAGTAGTTGTATCGCACGACCGTTGGTTCCTCGACCGTATATGTACACACATCCTTGCCTTTGAGGGCAACTCGGAGGTATTCTTCTTCGAAGGCTCATACAGCGAATACGAAGAGAACAAACGCCGTCGTATGGGCGACGTAGAGCCTCAACGTGTGCGCTATCGCAAGTTTGGCGAGTAATTTACTACCTGCATAACAATAGTCTGCCTATGTGTCTAATCCTCGGCATATAAGGCAGACTATTTTTCCATCACATCACATCAATATTTCCTTCAACAATGAAAAGAGCGACACTATACATATTATTTGCCATAGCAAGCACCCTACTCGCTTGCGACAACAACAATCCTGCAACGACCGATTACATCCCATCGGCACCCGACTATACTGCCGATGTAATGTGGTACAATGAGCCGAACGACACAGCCGGCAACGGTGCCGATGTATTCTACATACCCTCCACTTGGGAGTTCGATTGGACAACCACCGACGGGGTGGTATGCCACTATGCCGATGTACACAACGTGCAGCATCGCGACAATATGGCCATCGAAATGAAAGGCGTGGCAGCGTATATGGCCGATGGAAACAACTTCTACTCGCCCTACTACCGTCACATCACGCTCGACACTTGGGCAACGCTCGATGAGGAGTTGATAAACCATCGCTATCAAGAGGTGTCGTTCAAGGATGTTCACAACGCATTCAACCACTTCATCAAGCACCTCAACAACAATCGCCCATTTGTATTGGCAGGCTTCAGTCAAGGAGGCAAATCGGTGGTAGAACTGATGAAAGTAATGCCCGAGGAGGTGCGCAAGCGTATGGTAGCAGCATACGTATTAGGCTACAAAGTAACCCCCGACGATGTTGCAACAGCCCCACACATCGTAGCAGCCACCGACTCTACCGATATAGGCATAACAATATGCTACAACTCCGTTTCGGACGTAAAATATGTCAAGCCCGTAATAGCCGCGCCCAATGTAATGTGCATCAACCCCGTAAATTGGCGCACCGATGCCACACCGGCACAACTCAACGACTCGGTTACCGTAACACTCTCGCCCGAACACCAAGTATTGGTATTAGAGGGCTTCGACGGCAGTTATCTGCCCAACATCCTCGACATCCTCAATGTAGGCGACTACCACGGCATAGAGCCTTGGGTATATAGCGAACACCTGCGCAAAAACATCAAGCAACGCATTCGCCACTTCCGTTCACAAGAGTAAGTAGGAAATAGTACAGACACAAAAATCGAGGGGCTGTCAGCCCTCGACACGTCTTGCAGGCGATATTTCGGTGTTGGCAAACTTACAGTGCGTGATACTACGTCGAAGACGTAGCACTAATGCTCATTACCCCTCGCCTACGTCGGCAGAGGGAGACGCGAGCGTCGCGTCTCTACGCCTTAAACCCTAAACTCTCAACTATATAGCCCCCCTTTATGGCTAACTTACAAGCCGTAGGCTATGGAACACAAACAAGGCGGAAGCCGTAGTAGTAGCTGCGATACGACGGAGTATCGTAGAAGCGATTCGACACTCGGCAGTTCCGCGCATTGCCGCTCCTGCTACCACCCCGAAGCATACGGCGAGAGCCTGATGTGGGGCCTGTGGGATCGGTCTGCGACGTACTGCTGTAACTTCCATACCAATCACTGCACCATTCATATACATTACCACTCATATCGTAGATGCCTAATTCATTGGCTTGCTTGGTGCCTACTTGGTGCGTCGTGGATGATGCGTTGTTCGTGTACCACGCTACGTCGCCGATAGTGTTGCTACCACTGTATTTGCAGCCTTTCGATTGGTTGCCTCCTCGGGCGGCATACTCCCACTCGGCCTCGGTGGGCAATCGGAAGGTCTTACCGGTTATCTTATTCAGGCGTGGAATAAAATGATTGACTATATCTTCATAACTTACACAGTATGCAGGATAGTAATCGCCTTTGCCATAAGTCGATGAGGGATTGTCATCGCCCAACCACGGGTCGGATGCTACAGCACTCAATATTGTACCATCGGCGGCTGCACCGGTGTAGTTCATTACATACTCCCACAACTGTTGGGTTACTTCGTATTTGCCTATATAGTATGACGATAGGGTTACACTGTGTACCGGGCTTTCATCGCTTTCAGCATCACTGTCGTAGTTAGCCGAACTGCTGCTTGACGTTTGCGCTCCTATCAGGAAGGTGCCTCCCTCAACATACACCATATCGTCGTAAGAGAGTGACGCAAAAATGTCAAACTCGCTACCCGATACGTCACCACTGCCGGGGGTATCGGGCACTTCGGGTTCTTCGTCATAATTATATGTCTCTATGCGATCGAGTACTTCGTATGAATACTTTACTTGCGTACCATCTTTTTTGTAAACAATCACACCTTGTGCCATAACGGGCAAAGAGATACATAGAGCAAACAAGAGGCTCAATGCGTTGAATAATGCTTGTTTTTTCATCGCTTCATTATTTTACTGGTTATTTCTTCTGATTTTATAATGTATATACCCTTCTCTAACTCTTGCAATGAGAGATAGAGGTTACCGTAGGCATCGGTGCGAGCCGTTTTTACCAACATACCATTGATGGCATAGACATAGACATCCATATAGGCTCGACAACCTACAAACGACACGAAATCGTCTCCTTGATACATCATTCCCGCCTCCGTGATATCTGGCACGACTTCCGACGGATAGTCTTCGGGGAGTGTGTCGCTTATGGTGAATTTCTTCACTTTGTAAGGCTCTATTATCACCTCTTTTTCAACCGTTGCTATTACCAACAATTCACCCTCGTATGTAACTACAGGATTTTCGGCAAACGGATATGCAAGGAAACCTCCCTCTTGCAACCACACCACAAAATAATAGGTGGGTATGGGGACTTGCACCAAACAAGATGCCTCACAACCGTTTGAGGCTGTTACGGTAACCAATGCAGTGCCTACTCCACAGGCTGTAAGGACTCCCGATTGATCGACACTCACCACTTGGGGATTGTCGGATGTCCACACCATAGTAGTTTCGATATCATAATCGGTGGGATAAAGACTATACTCCAATCGGGCTTGATGTTTGTATGCCAACTCCAGCGTTTGAGGTAGTTCTATCGACTCGGGCATACGCTCCATCGATGCATCTTCCATAGTAAACTTCAGGACACTATCTTTGGGATACACCATTTGTTGCCGGGTGGTAGTAAGTATAATGTTTTGCTCATCGAATGTCACTTGAGGTTTCTCGGTCAATGAATATACCTCTTTTTCCTCATCACGCATCCACACAATGAAATTAAATACAGGTTCTTCAACCTCAACTCGGCAAGTGGCCGACACTCCATTAGAGGTGGTTGCTGTTACATTTGCTACACCGGGAGTGCGTGCCGAAACCGTTCCGTTGGCATCTACGGTAACAACCTTACTGTCGTCAGAGGTCCAAGTCAAACTTAAATAAGCATCGGCCGGCTGTGAAACGACATTGATTTTGCGTCTTTTACCATACATCAACGATATTTTAGGGGATATTTCTATGCTCTCGGGCATAGGGGGAACGGTAACCTCGCAAGTAGCCCAATATCCGTTGTCGGTCAGTACTTTTATCACAGCCTTGCCGGCTTTCAGTGCCGTAACATTTCCGTTATCATCGACTGTAGCCACAGCAGTATTGTCGGACGACCACGAAACGGTGGTTTTGGCATTGGATGGCTTAACGGAGCATGAGAGTTTCGTGCTTTCGCCAATAGGAAGATAAAGCGTAGATGACGACAGCGAGATACCGGTAGGAACTCGATACTTCACAGTTACAGTACAATCGTTGGAGCGCAGCCCGTTGGATGTAGTGGTATATATCGTGGCAGTACCCTCCTCCTTTCCGGTGACGCGACCCGACGAAACAGAAGCAATACTGTTATCGGTCGAGTACCACGACAGTGTAGTTGTCGCCCCTGAAGGATACAACGTTGCCGATATCGACTGCGACTCGCCTACATAAGCCGTAAGCGACGACGGGATAGATACCGACGTAGGGTTGACCTGCTTGACATATACACTGCAAGTTTTAGAAGGTCCTGCACTGCATTCGATAGTAATAGTGGCATTACCACTACTTACACCTCGCACATATCCACTGTTACTGACCGTGGCAACATTGGTATTGCTCGAATAAAATCTGACCGTTGGAGTGGGCGATATGGTAGGACTCAAACGATAATCGATATACTGTCCCTCACCGGGTTTTAATGTCATACTTGTAGTACCCAATACAATATCCACTCCTTTACAATAGATATTGAAATAAGTAGTAGCCCTATTGGTATGCATATATCCGTAATTATCATACCAATAATAATAGTAGTCGCATTGTACTTGCGCCGTACCGGTAAAATACTCTGTAATTTTCACCGTACAACCATAAGCACTTTGTTCGACAATTGAAACAGCATAATGCCGAGATGCCCAAGCGGCTTGCGAAATAGCCCCGGTAGGGGGCGACGGTGTACTGAGAAGACCCCTATCGCCTACATAGAGTGTCAAACTTGATGCTGCCAAACTAACTAAAGCCCAACAAGACAACACAATAACCCCTATCATTCGTCGAAAAGTCAACAACATAACGATATAATTATTACTTAAAATAAACTATAAATAGAAACACTTATTTAATTATTTTCAAATATACACACAATCGAATTACCCCCCCCCAATTTTACATACTTTAACACAATAGTATGTAAAATTGAGGGTAGAAAAACGAGGTCGCACCATTTTAAGGTGCGACCTCGCGTTATGAATGTGATAACAATATCTCTTAATATGAACGGGCAAAGAGTACTCGGCGGGCTGAGGGTTTGCCGGTTACCATACATACGCCGGGGGTGAGGTCGCCATCGAGGGGCAGACAACGGATGGTTGCTTTGGTTTCCTCTTTGATGCGTGCCTCGGTTTCGGGTGTTCCGTCCCAGTGTGCAAGGATGAAGCCGCCTTCTTCGATGCGCTCTTTGAACTCTTCGTAGGTATCGACCTCGATGGTACGGCTCTTGCGATAGTCGAGTGCCTTTTGCAACATATTGGCCTGTATGTCGTCGAGCAGTGTGCGTACTGCCTCCTCAATGCCTTCGAGGGGCAATGTTTGTTTTTCGAGTGTGTCACGACGCATCACTTCGATAGTGCCGTTTTCCAAGTCGCGTCCACCGAGTACAAGGCGTACGGGTACACCCTTCAACTCATATTCGGCAAACTTGAAGCCGGGACGACGCTTGTCGTCGTTGTCATATTTAACCGAAATGCCCATAGCCTTGAGGTTGGCTACGATGCTTGCTACACGCTCGTCGATGGCTGCGAGTTGTTCTTCGCCCTTGTAGATGGGAACGATGACAACTTGTATGGGAGCCAAACGGGGAGGCAATACAAGACCGTTATCGTCGCTGTGTGTCATAATGAGCGCACCCATAAGGCGTGTAGATACACCCCACGATGTAGCCCAAACGTACTCAAGTTCGTTGTTCTTGTTTACAAACTGTACATCGAATGCTTTGGCAAAGTTTTGTCCCAAGAAGTGCGATGTACCTGCTTGCAATGCCTTGCCGTCTTGCATCATAGCCTCGATAGTGTAGGTATCGAGTGCGCCGGCAAAACGCTCGCTGGCACTCTTAACACCCTTCACAACGGGCATTGCCATATATTGCTCGGCAAATGTGCCATATACGTCGAGCATACGGCGTGTTTCCTCCTCGGCCTCCTCACGGGTGGCGTGGGCTGTGTGACCCTCTTGCCACAAGAACTCGGCTGTACGCAAGAAGAGGCGTGTACGCATCTCCCAACGCATTACGTTGGCCCATTGGTTTACCAACAAGGGGAGGTCGCGATATGATTGAATCCAATTTTTATAGGTATTCCAAATGATGGTTTCTGATGTAGGACGAATGATAAGTTCTTCTTCCAACTTGGCAGCGGGATCGACAATAACGCCCGAGCCATCGGGGTCGTTTTTGAGTCGGTGGTGTGTTACTACGGCACACTCTTTGGCAAAGCCTTCAACGTGTTCGGCCTCGCGCGAAAGGAACGATTTAGGGATGAGCAATGGGAAATAGGCGTTGACGTGTCCTGTTTCTTTGAACATATCGTCCAATACTCGTTGCATCTTCTCCCAAATGGCATAACCGTAGGGCTTTATTACCATACAGCCACGCACAGCCGATTGTTCTGCCAAGTCGGCTTTCACTACCAAGTCGTTGTACCATTGCGAATAGTTATCGGCACGCTTGGTCATCTCTTTCAATTCCTTAGCCATTGCTATTGTATATTTTAGTCTGTTAATATCCTTTTTTGAGGTAAACCTCCAAAATACTTTCGCTCGCTGTGATAAATGCTCAAGTAAACTTGGCTTTTCTCGCTCGCTTAATCATAATTTTGAGGTAAACCTCCAAAATACTTTCGCTCGCTGTGATAAATGCTCAAGTAAACTTGGCATTTCTCGCTCGCTTAATCGTATTTTTTGAGCCTACAAAGGTAATACTTTTATATGAAAAAGGAAGTGATGTTGCGAAAAAACGTCACTTCCTTGATACTTTTAGAATTAGATGCCTCTATATCGACTATTCTTTATCCCAAGTGAGTTTCAGATTATATGACAAATCGTATGTCAATTCTTTTTCACAATACATAACACCTCCGGGGCAAAGAGGCTCGCAAACGTTGAACTGAACGTATTTATCGGTCATATCGAGTACTCTCACATAATCGAAAGCATCAAGAGGCAATCTCATACCCAAGCGTACCTCTACCTCACCGGTACGAATATCGAATTCTCCTTCTAAGGTACGCTCCCACTCGTAGCGCAAAGTTACAGGAATAGCACTTACCGACAGACCATTCTTCCACTCACACTCGCGTGTAGTATTATTGTCACGGTCGGTAAAGACAATTTTTCCATTGCAACGACCACGCTCGAATGTACCCTCGTAGGTAAATCGCCAAGTATAGCCCATCTTGCCATCTATATATGCTTGCGATCTCACGTCCGATAGCACACCTTGTCCGTGAGGCATACCATCTACCACATCGCCGTCATACTTCATATTGAAGTCGTCGATATACTCGATGTGGTTGCTCCACACATAGGCTGTTATAAGTTCCTCGGGATTGATAGGATTGGGTATTTGCTTCTTTTCAACTCTACTTCTATCCCAAGCTTCGCGCTCGATACGCTCCAACTCATAACCTTTATAATACTCGTCACGCTTCATACCATTGGCCATACGTCTTGTACCACATCCACCATAGGGTTGCAAGTTGCGTATATCGTAGTTGATGCTCTCATATACATCGCCATTGTCATAGACTACTTTAGCCATCAAGTAGTTATCGTAGACATAGTTTTCATATTTGTTGGGCTCGAGACGACCACCCACCATCGTTATCAAGATACCATTAGCAAGTTCTACAACGAGTTCACGGCGATCTTTGTCGATGGCGTTGAGCGTATAGTTTTTCACTTCATAATGCTTCTGCTCCTCACCCAAGTACCATTCGACTGCCTCTACCGTAGAGCCTACAAGTATCTCTATTCCGTGGCGCTTATTTAGCCAGAATGAAGTGATAGATGCCAATGAGCCATCGGCGTTGCGCACCTCATACACACCTTTCAGACCAAACATTGTCAGGTCATCGGAGGTATTAATCCACGCATTTTCTATATACTTACCATCGGCAAATGTATATTTTCCGTCTGCTACATAACAAGGGCCTTGTATTTTTGCAAAACTTAAATGGAAACATCCCTCAAACTTGGCGCCACAAGGAAACTCTACACTACCCTCTCCTATGGGACCCTCAAGTTTTTCGAGAATAACACTCTTTTGTTGCCACCTGCCTATGTACTTTACTGCATCTTTCATCGTATTGCGTTTTAGAATTATTTTTACAAATCTATGAAATAATTTTGAATTTTGCAACTCGCTTTTATTCAATAGTTTTGCGATATGATTATTACTTCTATCTTACACACTTTACTACCGCTACATCGTGCGCTGTTTGCACCTTCACGACCACTACCTGATTGTTGTCGGCAAGGTTTATGGTGCAGGTATTGCTGTGAGGTTGCGCTGTGTATAGCAACTGTCCACTCAAGTTCCACACACCTACATACTGTAGTGCCTCTTGTGCGGCAACCACGATATTGTCACCCACTGTAGCCACCTTAATGGCATCCTTATCGCCGGCAATATCATCGACAGCCTCGGGTATAGCAGGGGTTACTTGGTGTATATTCACTACCTCGCCTGTAGCAGTTTCGGTAATAACGGCAATAACCTTCACTTGGTCTAAACGTTGCACCTCGGGCAAATCGATGCTCCACGATACGGTTATAGGAGTGTGTCGGGGTGTTCCACCGGTCAGTACGGTAGCATCGCCATTGAACGACGGATATACCATACGACCTACGTTGGCAAAGTAGTATTCGCCGGCAGGAATGGGATCGGGCAACTTCTCATAACCACCCATCTCTTGCGTACCTCCACCATAAGCATTAGACTGCTCATAGCCTGTAACGCTATCCTCAACAATGATGTATAGCAATGAGTATTCGCCCTCGGCTATAGTCTTACCAAACTCCACGGTTGCTTCAACAAGCAGTTGACTTGCACTTGCCAACTGCGCTGTTGTGGTTACCTTACCTATAGCACCTTGTTGACGAGCAACGTTGAAGAGCGAATCGACATCGTAATAGGGATCGCCCGACAATGCGGCTTTTCTATCCAATACACAACCGGGGAATCCCATTGAGAAGTAAGGTACAGCACCTATATAGTAAGGTATGTCCATCATTTCATCGGTACCGTGTACAGCCACATCGACAAACTCGCCGGCATACTTTTCGTGCATCAATTGCAAGCCGTATGCGCCACGAGGACACCACATACACCAAGTGGCTGTACCCTCTTCGATAAGCACTGTGCGCTTGAAACAGGTAATACTGCCGTCGGTAGTTATCACATCAGAACCGTTCAGACTGCTCGCTTTAAGCGAATAATCGCGTGTAGCATCCAACGGCACATCTATATCAACATCAAATTCAAATGTTGCAACGCTATCGGCTGCGACAACATCTGTATTTCTATCTATAACAGTAGTATTGCCATTGTAGGTAAGTTCCAATACATATCCCTCGACCGGCAAAAATCCCGAGGTTTTTATCTCACCCTTAACGTGTACCACGCCGGGAGTGGTAACAGCCTCGGGAGTAGTGTTGGTGAGGATAAAACTATGCTCGTATGAATAGACACTGATATCATCAAGTGCCAATATATTGCAGTTGGTGCTATTATTGACAAAGGCTACATAGATACTCTTTCCTACCCACGAGGCCAACGAGATAAAATGTTGTTGCCAATCGGCATCCTCGGCATCGACAGTATATACCGGCTCATTGGTAAAGTCCTCGGGACGATTACCGACCTCACTGATATATACAGCATAACCATCGGGGTGCTTGGCATCGAGAGCGCGCGTCTTCCAAGATAGTATATTGCGCACATCCACCACCTCGATAGCCGACGTTACCAGCCAATCGTTCGACTGTGCCGGTGTTTTGTACCACGAGCCACTGTAAGCAGCCGTATTTTCGGCTACAGTATCGGTGTAAGCAGCCCACGCCACCCCCTCGGTAAGTCCATAACTCTTCATACTGCGAGAGGGGGCATTACCGTCGAGGTCGTAACAAGTAAAGCCCTCGGGCATTCCCTCCTCAAAGTCACAAGAAAAGATTACATTTTGAGCCTGCATTGTCGCTACAATCGACAACATCAAGAATGCGGCTATATATATTCTATTCATAATTATCTGTATTTTACTTGATTAGTACTTTTTCAACATACCATTTACCGTCAATCAGCACGCGCACCATATAGACACCGGCACTGCAATTATCCACAGCGACAGTCGATGTCGAGGCAGCGTATGCAACCTGCACGCCGTCGGCCGAATAGAGATACACCTCATCGGCAACCATATTGATATTCAATACTGTACCGTTTAAGGTTATATTCAAATCCTCGGCAAACAAACCCTCAACACCCGAGTCATCGCGAGTTATCACAGGAGTATAAACCGGTTGCGACTCGGCACCGTTTCGGTACACTGCCGTAATGGCATATTTGTAATCGCCTTGAGGTATAACAGCCCACTCATCATCGATATAAGAGAGAGCCTTGACACCTGTATTGGCAACCACACTCATAGCAGCCTCATCCTCACGATATACGTTGTAGGTAATAACGGGAGCCTCATCATCGGCAAGCGACAATCCGGCATATCCCAAGAAGAAGTTTTCGCAATAGTCACTACCCAATGACTCGACATATTCAAATGCAGCCTCTACAAGATAGTCCTCGATATAAGCATTATATTGAGGCACAAAGGGCTTATCGGGTGTGTTTATGGCAGTGGCAATATCCAAGAAGCCCTCATCGGTACTCAAGCCTATAAAGCAACCATTGGGCGCATACACATCTTCGCTAAATGTGTAATAAGTCATATCGTAAGACACATTGGGAGCATCGCCATCGACATACAACTCTTTGTTGGTGAGTTTACCATCGGCATCGAGAGCCAAGACAACCACGTTGATTGTAGAGTCGGTATTGAGCAACAACCAATTAAGATTTTTCAGGATAACAGGCTCGTGACACACCACACCTATAAGCGTGCCAAATGTACCGTCGGAAGCACCGAATGTGTAGGAAATCATATCGCTATATTCGGCCACACTCACATCGACGCCGGGTGTACTCCACTCCACAAGGCTCTTGTTAGCCTCGGCAAGATACGATGCCGTAGCATAAGCAGGCGATAATACATTGTCTTTCAGGACAGCATCCACCACTCTATTTTCATCGGCGATATTCAACTTTTGGGTTGTCGTCGTGTAGAAGTCTTTGGCAACGGTTATGTTGCATGCATCCTCTGCCTCATAGACGTTGGTTATGCTATAAGTACCGTCAGTTGCTGTTACGGCAGTATATCTGTTATATCCGGTCATTTCAACAACAGCATTGGCAAGGGGCTCGTTATACTCGTTAAGCACTCTACCCGACACATTAAATGCCTTGCGCTTAATGACATCCAACTCCACATTAACCTCTTTAAGAGCCTTCACAGTAACCTCCTGTGGCACACTCTTATATCCAAGTTTCGTACTGTTTATGGTGTAGTTACCGGCAGGAACGTTGACAATTTCAAAGAAACCACGTTCATCGGTATAACCACCAAACTCCGTACCATCGAGGCTCACATAGACATCGGCAACAGGTCGAGAACTATCGTCCCACACATCGCCACGAATGTTTCCATCGCCATTTTCGGCCACCTCAACGCTGTAAACAGCCAAATAATTGGCCATTGAGCCTGATGTACATTTTATACATACCGAGTAGTTGCCGGCAGGTACACCATCAATATTGGCGCGATAGTAATCGTAAGAGGTAATATCAAATGTTTCGCCCACCTTGATGGCAGTAGATAGGTCGTAGTTTTGTATCAGATACACCGAGAACTGCTCGGGCTGGTCGGAATTGGCCGATTTGGCCTCAACAACAACTTTATAAGGCATATTCTCTTCCAATTGCACAGGAGGTGAGATAAGCCAATCGTTGGCCTGCTCGGTAGTATATGTTTGGTAATAATAGGCACCCCAATTATAATATTCGTCATAACTCCAGAAGAAACTAATACCGTCGCCATTGGCATCGCCCACAGTCCACAAGTTGGGCTCGGTTTCATCATTAACGTCAAAGTTCGACAGCATAGGCAACGAGCGAGCCGGACCATTGACAATATAACCACTGTTGGCTACACCACCTACACCATCGACATTGTACGACTCAATGGCATAACGATAACGATTCAACTCGGTAATAGTATTATCGGTGTAACTTGTTTCGACAAGGTCGGTAGCCAACACCGTACCGTCGGATGTGCGAGTAACCTTGTATCGCAACGACGGTTGGTCGATATATCCACCTTCAACACCCTTTGTCACAGCCTCCCACGACAGCGCGACAGCGTTCTCATTGGGTCGTGTAAGGCGCAAACCTGATACAGCAGCCGGCACGTCGTGACCTATGAAGGCCGAAACGATGCGTAACTCACCATAACCGGCAGCATTGACAGCCTGCACTTTGTAGGTATAAGTTGCAGCCTTCTCTACAACATCGTTCCAAATCATAGCAGCACCGGGAGTAGCATCCTCAATAGTGGCCACTACCTCACCGTCGCGTGTAATCTCTATATAATCGATGCTCTCCAACGGCTCATTCTCAACAGTGAGCGAGGGGCAAGTCCAAGATAGTTGCACACTCAACTCGCCATTGGCATCGGGAGTCATAGTAAGGTCGGTAACAAACGAAGGAGCAGCACCTTGATACAACGAATAAGGCACGTGCATACCCACAATTTGCTGTTCCTCCTTACCACCGATTTCGCCCACCTTGGTAACTGTTGCGGTAGTTACATCAAGCGTATAAAGTGTACTATATCGCCAAGTATCGCTATATGCCCAATAGACAATACCGGTTTCGCGATCGAAATCCATCGACTGTCGATAGAATGGTTTTAAACCGGTTTTAGCAATATCGGTACAAACGCCGGTCTTCTTATCAATCTTACACAACATACCATTACCATCAACACCATACATTGTACCCTCGGCATCGATAGCCATAGCGTATATGTGACGATTCATATTCTTTATAATCATCTTCTGCTCACCGGTCTTGAGGTCAACAGTATAAAGGCCTGTATTATAATCATCATCGTTTTCATCAAAGGCTATCATATACATCTGCTTCGAAATGACATCATAACTCATTTCGACAGCCTGACGCGCCTCTTTACCCCCCTCCGAAGTACAAGCCACAACCGATGTCATCTCGCCGGTTTCCAAATTAACGGTATATAGCGTAGGTTGATACATCATATAACTTACCATAACATAATAATCCTGATCGGCATAAGCACCGGCAGTAGCCCACTCGGAAACATTCTTTAAACGAGTAATTTTACCGGGGGTCGTGCTATTGAATTTAATCAAGCCGGTAGCCTTTTCGTTGGTTATATTACTCTCGGTGAAAGCGTATATTTCAATGCCATCCTCTGCAACAATATTCTGTTGCTCTTTGCGATATTCATTGACATTGGCAGGACTATAAGCAGCATACTCCTGATTGTTGCCACTGAAATTTGCCACCTTACTATGTGACAAATCGGGTTGCTTATGCATAAATACGCCATCGTAATTGGCCCAAGCAGCCAAAGCGACAAGCATACTCACCACAAGCGCACCTAAAGTTTTCTTGTTTTTCATTATATTATCTATTTATAATTTTCTGTTTTGCCCTTTACAAGAGACTATTATGCAATGACAAAGATAAAAAAAATTTAGCACACCCACCCGATTGGTTTTAATTTTAAATAAAAAAACCGATACAACGACACATTCTGTCGTCATATCGGTTTATATCGTGTATAGATATTCTTATTCCTCTACAAGCGAGAAATCATCTTTTCCTACACCACACAAGGGGCATACCCAATCATCGGGGATATCTTCAAAGGCTGTTCCGGGTGCTATACCACTGTCGGGATCACCTACTGCCGGGTCATATACCCAACCACATACATCACATACATATTTTTTCATAATTCGTAATTTTAATAGTTAATACTTTCGCAAATATAAAAACTCTACATTGAAAAAACAATTTTAATTACCGAAGATTTTTCCTCATTAACTACTTTTATAATATATATGCCTTGTTGCTCTATGGGCAAGTACACCGAGGTCGATGTGGCTTGCTCACTATGATACAATCGACCTTGTATATCATACAACATCACTACCGATGAATGTGGCACGCCCAACAATCTCACGCCATCACAATTTTGTACAATGGTAATATCTTGTGCCGGTTGCGTATCGGTCAGATGGGTGTATTCGGAAGTTGTCACGCATCCGATATTCGACCACGCCGAGTGGCTATCCTTCAACGTCGAGCGTACGCGATAGTAATAGGTTGTCAAGGGTTTTAAGTTGTCAATAGTAGCGTTGGGGTGGCTCTCATATTGCTCTCGGGCAACATATAGTGTATCCAATCCTCCGTATGTTACGGTTACATCATCAATAGCCATATTGCCACTGACTTTGTCATACTCCCAACGGAAGGCTCGCACATTTTCGTCACGTTCGAACGTGCAATTAAATGTAGCCTTGGTTGTATTGACAAACTCGATTTGCTCCAACAAATGCCATTCATCGCCTTTGAGGCAACTTACTTTGAGCGAAGAGCCTGTTGCCGCCGATGCAAAACGATACATAAATGACAACTCGGTTATGGGATACGGGTATGTGGGAGTCTGTATATACTCTCCTGTCGATTTCAACGCCACCGAGGGAGGTGTTGTGCCCGAACTTGCTGCCGAGGTATAGTTACCCGAGGCTGTTCCACTCCACCCATCGGGCAAGGGAGTACCTTTGGAGCCTACATTATCGAAACCTTCGGTTTGTGTAACCGAGCCACTGCCTACAAGTGTAAAACAATCGACCTCATATCCATCAACCCCTTCGACAGCATCCCAACTCAAACGGAATGCGACATCGTAAATATTATCAACATTTATATCGGAGGGGGCTGACAAGTCGAGTGTCGTAAATACACAAGCATACAGCGCCTCTTGATGGGTATTACCAACCTTTGCCACAACTTTATACAGATATACCGTAGAGGGTTGCAGACCGTTTACATAGGCTGTTGTTCCGGTGGTTTCAATGCTTTGTAACAAGGTGGCATTATCGGTGGTGGAAGTCATCTTATGACTGCGCAACGATGCAAAATCGTCGGTTGCTGCTTGTGTCCATTGCGTGGCCTTAAAGGTTGTAGAGGGGCCCAACGTAGCGTACGAACGATACAACGTTACATCCTTACCCCAATTGTCTATTACATTTACCTCGCCCACCACATCGATGAGTATATTGTTGTGATAGAGAGCCACAGCATCATTACCGTTGAAATTGAGGGGCGAGTTTTCGCCAGCCGGCACAAAATAATCGGCATACGCGCGCAATTCATCATTGCTGCATTGGCTGTTAACGAGTATATAGGTATCGCCCGAGGCAAGTGTTTTATTGGGTAATTTGTAGTAATCGACCCATTCGCCGGCGCCATTGTGCTGACGACCTAATGCATAGTCAGACAACCGGATACTATGCGATGTTCCGTTATATAATGCTATCGCCTTGTTGTAACTGCTACCCTCGACATACGCCGACACAAAAAGGTCGGTAGCCTCGCTTGCTCCTTCATACAACTCGACACTATACGATTGGGCATCGGGCATTGCCACCCAACGCAACGTTGCACTTGTCGATGTTACATCGATGGGCGATAGAGGTATGAATGAGTCAGTACCACGCAACTCAATGGGCAGGAGTTGATTTTTCATCAACCCTCCTCCCGATATAATAAGCGTATCGCGCAACACATCGGTAAGCGCACTGTTGGTATAACTGAGTGTAACAGATGTACCACCATTCACATTATCGGCACTTAATGTATTGTCCGACAACTTAATGCCTACATCCTTTCTCCACGAAAGTTGTAACGGCGCCGATATGTTGCGACCCTCTATTGCGAGGTCGTAATCGAGTGTAGCACCCGTCATAACCGTACCCATATCAACTTTAGCCGATGAGGTTGGGGTAATAAGATAAGGGGAGTCGGATAGGTCGGTTGAGAATGTACGACCTATACTGTCGCCCCACAAATATTCGGCCAAGAGGGGATAATCGATGAAGGGATTACGATTGGACTGTGCTGCATAGACAGCCTCATTACGGTCAATCTCCTTTTGGCTTACAGGGTCATTGCGATGCCAACGCATAAGCAAATCGCTTGCATACGCATTGAGCGTGGGATATGCCTCGCTGTTGAACATATACACACCGTCCGACATCCAAGTATAATCCTGATAACAAGTTATCACATACATATACATACGAGCAAAGTCGCCCTTATACTCATCGGCAGGCTCAAAGGCCGACAGTTTCTTATCACCAATCATTATACTGCCCACCTTCGACACACCGTTGTCAAACGATGTTGTGGTAACTTCACCCAAGATATTATTGCTCTTTGACATATTGGCCGAGGCATCCGACGGCACAAGGTGATGAATATCGAACGATGCTTCATATACAAAGGTCGATTGCTCGCCCCACCAACTTTTGGGCACACTGTGCTCTATGTGCATATCGGGATGCGAGCCACTCTCGGGGAAATAACGCACCACATCGGAGTACATATCCCAAATGGTACCATCCTCGCGCACATCGCTTGTGCGAAACACGCTCCAAGTACCCTTTGCACCATAATCGATGCGAGTGTGTGGAGATATAATTTCGCTCATTGCCGACTTTAGTTTGGCATCTTTCTTACCATCGGCTGTTGAATAGTAACCGGCCGGAATATCGGCTTTTACTAACGCAAACAAAGAACAAGATAAGATGCCAAGCGTCAGAAATATTCTTTTCATATCACACATATATAACCGTTGTGCATTCATTAACAATATCAATATACAGCCACACGCTTGGTAAAGCAACCTTGCTCGGTAATAAGTTGCACAAGATAAATACCTGTACGATTGATAGTCATCACCTCACGCGTTGCGTGCAACGTACGGGTCGATACCAATGTACCGTCGAGCGAATAGCAATTGACACGAGTATTGCAGGGAGCATCATCGACATATATCGCACCGTTATAGGCATACACATATACGCCGGGCAGATCGTTGTAAAGCGATTTTACGTCTGAAGAACCTGTTTTAAACGTGATAACATTCGACTCGGCAAGTTTGGTTGCACCGTTATAAGCCGTAACACTATAACTATAATCGGTCAACTCTGTTGTACCTTGTACCTTGTAAGAAGTTACATCCCCTACTCTGCGAGGATAGCCATCCAACATCTCTTTTGCGATGCCTCCACCCACTGTCAGTTTAGCCGATTTCAGGAATACACGATGCGACTTGACGGCTTTCAGCGATATACTCGACACCTCGGTAGCCGGCTCAAGGTTTACGGTTTCAGTCACTTCGCCCGAAGCACAATCGATTTGAGCCACCTCAACACCATCCACAAGTATATACAACACCGAATTATCGGATGTTTTGTAAGGCGCACAAGTAACCGTAAGGTGTGAAGAAGAACTCAAGTCAAGACCGGGGGTTACCACTGTTCCATCGTTACTGCCCGATGCCAATCGGAGCGAACTGTTCTCAACATTGGTAAATCCAACTTTCGACCAGCCCGATGGTACGCCATCGGCAAAGTTCACGTCAAACAACGTAGTTTCTACACCCTCACCTGCCACTGTTCTCCACACCGACAATTCATAGTCAGTGGCCTGTGTATGTTTTACCCAATTGGCTTGGAACGAAGAATCGGTTATATCGGTGGCCTCTGTTGCTGCAAAACCCTCCACAGCATTGCCCACAAGCGATACATTCACAGCATTGCGTATTCCACCGGCAATTGTAAGGGTCGCTGTATGGTTGCCACTTTTGGCAGGAGCGTAAGTAATTGTTACATTCACACCTTGGTTGGCATCACTTGCCGATAACGTAGATTGCGACACTGTAAAATAGGAAGAACCTGATATCGAGAGTGTAAGCGACTCGGTTATGTTGCTACCCTTGATATAGAGCGATGATGAAGCAACAGGGCTCTCGGTAGCGAACGACACAGTACCCAAATTAACTTCGACACCTTCGGTGGGAGTATCGAGATAAGCCGAAGGGGTAACATTACCGGGAGTAAAGGGGGTTGAGGTTTGCGAGCCAAAAATCAAATCGACCAACTCGGGATAATCGACAAAGGGATTGCGATTGCCTTGGCGAGATTCATACACGGCATCATTACGATCTATCTCTTTCTGACTTACAGGATCGAGTTGATGCCAACGCAACATCATAACACGAGTCCACTCGTCGAGGTGTGGGAATGAGCCACTGAAGCCATCGCCACCCCAACTGCCACACTCCGAATAGTAACGTGTTGCAGCATAGAAATATATACGTGCAAAGTCGCCTTTGTACTCATCATTAGGCTCAAAAACAGTACCCGAATAACCCGAAGTCTTGCAAGTACCTACTTTCGAGAAACTATTATCCGACACATAACTCGATGAGCCAACCTCTCCAAAGGGATAACTGCTACGACGATTGTTTACATAACCATCGGTGGGTACAACCATAAAAGCATCGGAATATTTCGAGCCACCACGCCAACTCTTGGGTATCGAGTGTTCTCGGTTATAACAATCGCCCTCGCCACTGTAGTTACCACATTGGTCGCTGCCAAAGGTAAAGTTTGAAGTATTGGAATACATATCCCACACCTTGCCATCGGCACGACGGTCGGTTGTTTTATATATATCCCACAGGCTGTCATAGCCCGGGTCGCTATGGTCTATAATATCGGCCAAGGTCGATTGCAATGAACTGCCACTTTTGCCTATCGCATCGTCATAATAGCCTTCGGGGGGTGCTGCTTGTAATGAAAATGTCATACTTACAGCCAAAGTCAAAATAAACTTTTTGCTCATACTCATATCTATTTTATTTATTATCATTGTTTTACAGCACAGCCACACGTTGGGTATAACTGCCTTGATTGGTTACTATTTGTACTATATATATTCCACAGTTGTGCATTGTCATCACCTCGCGCACCGAGTGTACTGTACGGCTTGCGCACAATGTACCATCGAGCGAATAGACATTAACTCGCGAAAGGGTCGGTGCATCATCAATGTAAATGGCTCTGTTATAACCATACACATAGAAATCAGGCGTATCTACCGGCTTAACCGATGTAGGTAACTCATACGTTACCAACTCAATATAATCGGAGGTTGCTATCGCCTCATCGGCAGAATCTATTGCTGTCACTTGATAGCGATAGCCGGTTGTTATCTCAAGATTTTCGACCTTATACGAAGTTACATCACCTACATTGAGAGGATAGCCATCAAGCATTTCCCACGACTCTTTCGTAGTTCCTACTGAGAGTGTTGCCGACTTAAAATATACGCGACTGCTCTTGGCTGCCCTAAATGTAATGGTCGATGTCGATGTTGCAGGAGCAAGTGCAACGGTTTGAGTAACCTCACTATCGGAACAATCTACTTGAGCCACTTCTACACCATCCACAAGAATGTAAAGTATAGAATTGTCGGTAGTCTTGTAGGGGGCGCACTCAACGGTAAGTTCGCCACCCTTGCTCAAGTCAACAGCAGGCGACTTCACAGCACCCTCATTATTACCCGAAGCCATACGAATAGAGCCATTTTCGACATTGGTATATCCACTCGTACTCCAACCCGAAGGCACACCGTCGGCAAACGATACGTTAAATATATCGGTCTGTACCGATTCTTCTACCACATTTTTCCATACAGCGAGTTCATAACCAATCGCTTGCGAATGGCGAGTCCAATTGGCCACAAACGAAGCATTTGTCAACTCACTCTCTTCCAATGCCTTAAAATCTTCATACGCACTACCTGTAAGGGTTACATTCACTGCCGAAATCTCATCGTTCGAAAAAACAACAGTTGCCGTATGCTCACCTGCGAGCAATGGCGAATATGTTACCTCGACAGTAGTTCCTGCCACAACATCGGCAGCAGGTATAACATTCTGCGATACAGCAAAATAATTACTACCACTCATTGTCACAACAACATCGGACGTGATATTAGTACCACTCACATCTATACTTATTGTCGTTACAACGTTGCCATCGGCCAACGATAGCGAGCCAAAGTTTATTACCGAGCCGTTAACAGGCGCAGTAAGTGACAATTCATCGACCGTAGTAACAGTAATATAATCGGACACTGCCAACTCCGATGCACCTGATAATGCTACTACCTGATAACGATAAGTGGTAAGTTGCGACAACGATGATACGGTATATGACATTACATTACCTACATTAGCAGGATACTCATCGAGCAAATCCCAACACTCACCCGACGATGCCGTAGTAAGTGTGGCAGAATATAGATATACACGCTTGCCCGACAATGCTTTAAGAGTAATATTAGAAGCCGAGGTTGCAGGACTCAAGGTAACTGTTTGTGTCACCTCACTGCTACTGCTGCTGCAATCGATTGAGGCTACCTCCTCACCATCTACAAGAATATAAAGGACTGCTGCATCATTACTATAGCGTTTGCATCGCACAGTCAATTCTCCACCTTCACTCAAATCGACCGTCGGCGAGGTAACGGCTCCGAATTTACTACCTGACGCCAATCGGATGGCCGTATTGGCAATACCATTACTACCTGTTCCAACAAAACCGCCCGTTTCCGATGTCCAACCCGAAGCAACCGAGCCGGGGAACGCAGCATCAAACAAAGTTGTGGGAGTAGCAGCAACACCACATTGCTCCCATACCGATAGTTGATAGGCTGTTGCATCGGGATGCTCGGTCCAATTGGCTACAAACGATGTTCGGCCGACGGCTGTTGCAGCAAGCGCAACAAACTCGCCCGACACATCCGATGCCGTTGCTGTTGCCGACAGATTTACTTCAACCGATGATGAAAGTCCACCACCACTGATAACAAGCGTAGCCGTATGCGTGCCTGCGGCTGTAGGGGTATATGTTATGGTAACATCGACACCGGCTTCCACGCTCGATGCCGTGAGGCTTGATGCCGATAGTGAAAAATAATTGCTATTTGTTCCTGTTACGCCGAGCGATATATTGCCCGTCAGGTCACCTCCCTTTACAGCAACGCTCTTGGTTGCATACGAACCCACCTGCACACTGCTCATTGTCAAGGTTGTTCCCGACACAGGCGTAGTTATGTAAGGCGTTGCCGACACTCCTCCATCGGGGTCAAAAGCAGTGGTTGTCTTATCGCCAAAGATAAGATCCACCAACTCGGGATGGTCAACAAAGGGGTTTCTGTTCTTTTGTTTCGATGCATATACGGCATCGTTGCGATCTATCTCCTTTTGACTGACAGGATCGAGTTGATGCCAACGCAACATCATCGCTTTGTGCCAACTTGTGAGATGTGGGAATGATGTCGTAAATATATTCTCGCCATTATCCCAACTGCTTATCGCATTGCAATAGCGTGTTGCAGCATAGAAGTATATACGGGCAAAGTCGCCCTTGTATTCATCATTAGGCTCAAAGACCGTACCCGAATAACCCGAGGTAGTACAAGTACCCACCTTCGAGAAACTGTTGGCAGAAACGTACGTTGTAGAGCCCACCTCACCGAAGGGATAATTGCCACGACGACCATTGATATATCCGTCGGTAGGTACAACGATATGAGCATCGGAATATTCACTGCCCTTCACCCAACTCTTGGGTATAGAGTGCTCGCGATTATAACAATCGCCTTCACCACTATATGTGCCACATTGGTCACTACCGTAGGTAAAGTTGGATGTGGCAGAATACATATCCCATATCTTACCATCATCACGCAAGTCGGTCGATTGGTATATAGTCCATAATGATGAATATCCGGGGTCGGTGTGGTTTATTATGGTTGCAAGAGCCTGTTGTAACTCATTACCACTCAATCCTATAGCATCATCATAAT
>JAFXIZ010000061.1 GCA_017532725.1 Bacteroidaceae bacterium | reverse complement strand
CGAGAACATAGGTAGGTTGCACACCATCAAATAGGCAAATACCGGTATGGCTGCTACAAACAGTATTACACTCCACTCAGTGAGAGGTTGGTTGAGCATCAAATAGCACGCACCCAACCACCACAAGGCATTGGCAGGAACGGGCAGCCCCTTGAAGGTGGTTGCCTGACTGTCATCGATGTTGAATTTAGCCAAGCGCAAGGCCGCAAAAACGGGCAACAGCAAAGCCACATAAGCCGCCATTGAATATTCTTGAGGCAGTGCAATAAGCAATATATGATATACCATAAGAGCCGGAGCAAGACCGAAACTAACCAAGTCGGCAAGCGAATCGAGTTCCTTGCCCATAGGCGAATAAGCCTTGAGCAGTCGAGCAGCCAACCCATCGCAAAAGTCGAAGATAGCCGACAGAGCCACACACACTACAACTGCCATAAAATTGCCCGACAACGCCGCTATGACAGCCACACAACCGGCAAGCAAGTTGAGGCACGTTATCGTATTAGGAATATGTTTTGTCATAATCTTATTATTATATATGACAAAGGTATAGTATTTTCAGAGAATATCAAGCGATTACACCCGGGAAACTTTATATATCAATGCAATTGAGTGCATAAAGAGTGTATAAAACAAGTGCGCCCTTTACAAGAAAGAGCGCACTCGACATTCATTATTTCGTATAAGAGATTACATCATACCTCCCATACCACCCATACCGGGAGCAGGCATAGCAGGAGCGTTCTCCTCTTTCTTATCGGCAATCACACACTCGGTAGTGAGGAACATACCGGCGATGCTGGCAGCATTTTCGAGGGCTACGCGAGTAACCTTGGCAGGGTCGATAACACCTGCTTCGAAGAAGTTCTCATAGTTACCTGTGCGAGCGTTGAAACCGAAGTCGCCTTTGCCCTCGCGAATCTTTTGAAGGATAACAGCACCCTCAAGACCGGCATTAGCCATAATTTGACGCATAGGTGCTTCGATGGCGCGACGTACAATCTCGATACCGGTTGTTTCGTCGTCGTTTACACCCTTCATACCTTCGAGCGACTCGATGCAACGGATGTAAGCCACACCACCACCGGGAACGATACCTTCGGCAATGGCTGCGCGTGTTGCACTGAGGGCATCATCTACGCGATCTTTCTTCTCTTTCATCTCTACCTCCGAGGCAGCACCGATATAGAGAACAGCAACACCACCTGCCAACTTGGCAAGACGCTCTTGCAACTTCTCACGATCGTAGTCGCTGGTAGTAGTTTCTATTTGAGCCTTGATTTGGGCTACGCGCACTTCGATAGACTCTTTGCTACCCAAGCCGTTAACGATAACGGTATTGTCTTTGTTAACAGTGATTTTCTCGGCACGACCCAACATCTCTACAGTAGCACCATCAAGACGCATACCCTTCTCTTCCGAGATTACGATACCACCTGTAAGAACGGCAATGTCTTCGAGCATCTCTTTACGACGGTCGCCAAATCCGGGGGCTTTCACGGCACAGATTTTCAACGAACCACGCAAACGGTTTACTACCAATGTAGCAAGAGCCTCGCTGTCAACATCCTCGGCGATAATAAGCAAGGGACGACCACTTTGAGCCGATGCCTCGAGAATGGGGAGCATATCTTTGAGGGTAGATATTTTCTTGTCGTAGATGAGAATATAGGGATTTTCCATCTCACACTCCATCTTCTCGGTGTTGGTTACGAAATAGGGCGAGATGTAACCACGGTCAAATTGCATACCTTCAACCACCTCGACAGTAGTATCGGTACCTTTAGCCTCCTCAACAGTGATAACGCCGTCTTTCTTCACCTTGCGCATAGCCTCGGCAATGAGTTGACCTATCTCCTCATCGTTGTTAGCCGAGATACGGGCTACCGACTCAATCTTGGTAAAGTCGTCGCCTACCTCTTGTGCTTGAGCGCGAATACCCTCAACAACCTTGGCAACAGCCTTGTCGATACCACGTTTCAAGTCCATAGGATTGGCACCGGCAGTAACGTTCTTCAAGCCAACGTTTACAATGGCTTGAGCCAATACAGTAGCAGTAGTAGTACCATCACCGGCATCGTCACCAGTCTTTGAAGCAACCTCCTTAACGAGTTGCGCACCCATATTTTGGAAGGGATCTTCGAGTTCTATCTCCTTGGCTACAGTCACACCGTCTTTGGTAATGTGAGGTGCGCCAAATTTCTTTTCGATAATTACGTTACGACCTTTAGGGCCAAGTGTTACCTTAACAGCATCGGCCAAGGCATCAACGCCGGCACGCAACTCTTCGCGTGCTTGTGTATTGAATTTTATCTCTTTTGCCATAGTGATTTATATATTTATGTTTTATAACCTTCGATTAGATAATAGCCAATATATCAGACTGACGCATAATGAGGTATTTTTCGCCTTCGAGTTCCAACTCTGTGCCGGCATATTTGCCATAGAGTACAGTGTCATTGGGCTTTACTACCATCTCTTCGTCTTTTGTTCCGTTACCAACGGCTACAACAGTACCTTTCAAGGGTTTTTCTTTGGCTGAATCGGGGATAATGATACCACCGATAGTTCTTTCTTCGGCAGGAGCGGGCAATACCAACACTCGGTCTGCTAATGGTTTAATGTTCATTGTTGTGTTATATTTTATTTATTGTTACTTTATTTTCATTATGTCGCATAGGCAACACACTTGATATACTTACCAAATCTGTGCCAAAGTGGCAAAGACAGCATTTCGGACAAAATGGCAGATTATATTCTTGCCGAATATTCTCTGCCACGTGCTTTGTATGACATTTATGTATGTTTCTTATTTCCGGGATGACACCTCATCGTTGCCCGACTCTTGTTGTCGTTGCTCCATCTCCTCCAATTCACGCTGTTTGCGCTCTCTAATCTGCTCTTGCTTGCGCATAGTGAAGTACAAGATGGCGATGCACAACAATGTCACTATGAGGATTCCAAAGTATTCGAAGTAATTGCCGGCAAAGAGTTTTTCCCTGCCCATATATGCCATTACTGCCAAATATATAAGCAATACAGTAGGAATAACTACCGACTTTCTAAAATGTTTCATTATATTCTATTTATGAGTTAATATTCACTTGTGGTGTTGAGGTATAATAGAATGTATCACCCTCTTGCAATGCCCTGTATATGCGCAAGCAAGCCCAAGCATCGAGGGCGGCATAATATTGCTGTGGCACTGAGAGAACGGGTGCTTCCCAATTGGAGAGTTGCTGCGACTTGGATATTTTCTTGCCAAACATTATGGCATATATCTTCTGCAAACTCATATCTTCGATGCCATACTGCTTCACGATACGCTGCAAGTCGATGTAGTTATGTGGGTCGAAATCATCAACTTTGTGCAACACCTTGAAGTCGTCGTGCAACGACAGTCCTATCTTGGTTATATCGGTATCGGTCATTAAGTCACGCAACTCATCGATAAAACCTATCTTATTGATGCGAAACAGATAACAATCGGTATCGGTAGAGAGTTGTACAAGCGACACTTTATTGGTTTTGCCTTTACGAAACGAAGGTCGTGTTTCGGTATCAAGCCCCAACATAGTGTGTCGGCGCAACTCCTCGATGGCTTGCAAGGCTGCATCGACACTCTCTATAACGTGTATGCGACCGGCAAAACACTCTATGGGCAATTGGTTGATTGTTCCTTTATCTATGGTTATACCTGTATCGGTTGCCATTATGTTCAAGTTTTTATATCGACTAATCGTGATGATGATGACAATGACAATGCTCATCATCGCAACTATGATGCGACTCGTTCAACTCATCGTAAAGATTACTCTCATCGCTCGATTCATCGCCCTCATCGGGGTCGAATGTAAGCGCGTGCAACGGGCGCATAACGTTTACCAACTTTTGTCCCCAATAGGTCACAAAGTTGCGACGGCAACGGGCTATAGCCAACTGCGACAACTCCTCATTACCTATTCGATATATCTCAAGCAGGTCCTTGATGTCTTGATATATGTCGGCAAGGCCTTCTGATACCGATGCGGCAAGTGGTGTTTCGCTATACGCCATATCGGCCTCGAACACCTCAAGATAGTCATCACCTGCGCCCAAGAGTTTAGCCATCACTTCGCGCAAGTATTCATAATGCTCCTCGGTAACATAATTCTCCAATTGATCGGTTTCGTCGTACTCCTCGCCGGGGAGCAGCGTAGCCTTGAGGTAGAGCAAAGGCAGGATGCGCACCAACTTGAGCGTAAACTCCTTTCGTTCGGTTTCGGTGGCACGTTCCACAAGCGAACAGTACTCCACACCTACGGTAACAAACTCTACTATATCCTTTGAATATACTTGTTGATTCATTATTTCAGTTTATAAAGGTTATTCTCTACGATATATCTATACACCCCATACGGCAGGAATGCTGTCATATTCCTTCCGGCAGCAACCCCCTCGCGCACCCACGTCGAGGATAACTCGACAAGAGGAGCATCGATATAGCCCACTCGCTCGGGCAATGTCAGGGTATCTATTGCATAACCTGCCCGAGGATATATGCACACACTGTAATCCGATATGATACGCTGCCACTGACTCCAACGGTCGAATATCAGCCAATTATCGGCACCTATGATAAGTGTAAAGTTATGCTCGGGATATCGCTCACGCAAAGCATCGAGCGTGGCTATCGTATAGGAAGGTTGTGGCAATGAGAACTCTATATCGCAATACTTCACTCGGGGCAACTCACTTACAGCCATTTGCACCATAGCACAACGGTGTGCATCGTCATCGGCAGCCACACGCTCACGCAACGGATTATGAGGCGATACCGACAGCCACACCTCATCAAAGGCACCATACTCGACACAGTAACTTGCCAAGATAAGATGCCCCAAGTGTATGGGGTTGAATGAGCCGGAAAAGAGTCCTATATTCATATCGATTATCTGTTGACAAACTCCTCGACCAATGCCAAGACTTGCTTTTGAGCCTCGGCCAAGATGTCATTAACAACAATCTTGTCGAACTTGGGAGCATAGGTGAGTTCCTGTTCGGCCTTGGCCACACGGGTGGCTATTACTTCGGGGGCATCGGTAGCACGACCTACCAAGCGTTCGCGCAGTGCCTCGACCGATGGGGGTTGTATAAAGATAGACAACGCCTCTTCCTTATAGAATTGTTTGATATTGACACCCCCTACTACATCGACATCGAAGATAACGTGCCGACCGGCATTGCGCAATCGTTCCACTTCACTCTTTAATGTTCCGTAGAACTTGCCGGGATATACCTCCTCATACTCCAAGAAGTCATCGGCTGCTATGCGACTACGGAACTCCTCTTCCGACAGAAAGTAGTATTCCCGTCCGTGTTGTTCCTCGCCACGAGGGGCGCGACTTGTAGCCGAAACCGAGAACGACAAGGGCAGGCCTTGTTGCATCAAGTAGGATATAAGAGTAGATTTTCCCGAGCCCGAAGGAGCCGAAAATATAATAAGTTTACCTCTGTTTGCCATATTGATATTGTACATTACATAATATTGAGTACCTGCTCCTTGATTTGCTCCAACTCATCTTTCATACGCACTACGATGCGTTGCATCTCGGCGTGGTTGGACTTTGAGCCGAGGGTATTAATCTCACGACCCATCTCTTGCGCAATAAAGCCCAACTTCTTACCTTGACCACGACCACTCTCCATTGTCTCGGCAAAGTATCGCAGATGGTCGGCAAGACGGTGTTTCTCCTCGTTGATATCGAGTTTCTCAATATAATATATCATCTCTTGTTCGAGGCGATTTTTATCAAAATCGACCTCCTTGATTTTCGATAAATTCTCGACAATGCGTGTTCTTATCTTCTCGACACGCTCTTGTTCATAAGGCTCTACTTCCTTGAGCAAAGCCCCAATATTGTCCAACTTGCGAGTAAACATCTCTTGCAAGCCCTTGCCCTCGTGCATACGGAACTCCTCCAACTGGTCGAGAGCATGTTTCACGGCTTGCATCAAGGCTGCAGCCTCATCCTCTTGCAACTCGGCACTCTCTGTCACAAGGATGTCGGGCATACGCAACAACACCGAAAACCAATCTTGAGGTGTATCGATACCTGCCGAGGCTGCTGCATCGACTATCTGCGAATGGTAGTTTTTCAATGCACCCACATTAATCTTTGAGGTAGTTTCGGTTGCTATATTCTCGGTGCGTATCGACAATTCAACCTTACCACGTTCCAGACGTCGTGCCACTTCGCTGCGTATATCCATCTCCTTCTCACGATAGAGCGAGGGTACACGGGTCGATAAGTCAAGTTGCTTGCTATTAAGAGATTTTACCTCTACAATAATCTTTTTATTTGATAATTCGGCAATACCTTTGCCAAATCCTGTCATAGATTGTATCATAGTCTTTCGAAATGTTTGTGCAAAATTAATTTATTTCGCGCTTAAACCACTCATAAATTGCAAAAAAAGAGTTATTTTTGTGCATCATATTGTTAAATGAATAGCGTATGCCCAATATACTACACATAGAAACCTCGACAGAAGTATGCTCGGTAGCCCTTTCAAGCGATGGCGTGGTAAAATTTCATCGACAAGATTTCGATGGCCCGTCGCACGCGGCACTGCTGGGAGGCTTTGTCGAAGAGGTTATAACATTTGCCCGACAAAACAATATCGACCTCCACGCCGTAGCCGTCAGTGGTGGCCCCGGCTCATATACAGGTTTGCGCATAGGTGTTTCCGAAGCCAAGGGACTATGCTTCGGAATGAATCTGCCCCTTATAGCCGTAAGCACACTCGAGTTGTTGTGTTGCACGGCTATGTTTCGCGTGGATATAGAAGATGGAGCGTGGATATGCCCTATGATAGATGCACGCCGTATGGAGGTATATGCCGCCGTATATGATGAGTACCTCAATCCCGTGATGCCTGTAGGCGCATATATTGTGGATGAGAACACATTTGCCGAAGTACTGTCGCAACACAAAGTGATATTCTGTGGCAATGGAGCAGGCAAATGTCGCGAAGTAATAAACCATCCCAACGCCATTTTCGTTGATGGTGTATATCCCCTTGCAAGCAATATACTGGCTCTGGCCGAACGTGCCTTTGCGCAAGGCAAGTTTAACGATGTGGCTTATTATGAGCCTTTCTACCTGAAAGAGTTTGTTGCCACAACACCCAAGAACAAAGTTTTTTAAAGATTATAACCCCAACACTGTATGTTAGAGTATAATTCGCAGCAGAAACAATTGGTTATGCCCGAATATGGGCGTAACGTGCAACAAATGGTTGATCATTGCCTTACCATCGAAGATCGTGAGGAGCGTACTCGTTGCGCACACACTATCATCAATATAATGGGTAACTTGTTTCCCCACTTGCGTGATATAGATGATTTCAAGCACAAACTATGGGATCACCTTGCCATTATGTCCGATTTCAAACTCGACATTGACTATCCTTGCGAGATTGTTCGCAAAGAAAACCTCGACACATTGCCCGAGCGCATTCCTTACAGCACATCGAATATTCGCTATCGCCACTATGGCAAACTCACCGAACAGATGATGCAGAAAGCCCAACTGATGTCGGAGGGCGAGGAGCGTGAAGTATTGGTGAATATGCTTGCCAACTATATGAAACGTTCATACCTTACTTGGAACAAAGACAACGTAGAGGATGAAAAGATATGGCAGGATGTGCGCGATTACACGCACGGAACTATACACATCAACACCCCATTGATGCGTGCCAAAGACTTGAAAGAGGGTGGCTCGCAACCCCAACAAAAACAAAAGAACAACAAGAAAAAGAAAAAATAACTACAACACAATACCATACCTAACACACTTGCAACTATGGCATCGTTTATAGTAGAGGGCGGACATCGTCTGCACGGAGATTTGACTCCTCAAGGCGCAAAGAATGAAGCATTGCAAATCATTTGTGCCACACTGCTCACCACCGAGCCGGTAACTATCAAGAATGTTCCCAACATACGCGACATAAACAACCTCATACAGTTGCTGCGCGATATGGGCGTTGAGGTAACTCACGAGGCACTCGATACATACACATTCTGTGCTGCCAATCTCAATATGGACTACTTGCACAGTGATGAGTTCCTTGCCAAGTGTACAGCCTTGCGTGGCTCGGTTATGATGTTAGGCCCGTTGGTAGCCCGTTATGGATATGCTCGTATGCCCAAGCCCGGAGGCGACAAGATAGGTCGTCGCCGATTGGATACCCACTTCCTCGGTATCCAGAAGTTGGGTGCTTCGCTATCGATAGATATGGAAAAATCGGTGTATGAGATAAAGGCCGACCGTCTGCAAGGTACATATATGCTGCTCGATGAGGCTTCGGTAACAGGTACAGCCAATATTGTGATGGCTGCCGTTCTGGCCAAGGGTACTACCACGATATACAACGCTGCTTGCGAGCCATACTTGCAACAACTATCGCGTATGCTCAATCGTATGGGAGCCAAGATTGAGGGTATTGGCTCAAACTTGCTTACCATTCACGGTGTAGAGTCGTTAGGGGGGTGCACACACACTATCCTACCCGATATGATTGAGGTGGGCTCGTTCATCGGACTTGCTGCAATGACAGGCTCCGACATTACCATCAAAAATGCCTCGGTCGATAATCTGGGTATTATCCCCGATAGTTTTCGTCGATTGGGTATTACTATCGAGCAGAAGGGCGATGACTTGCATATCCCACAACACGACATATATGAGATAGAAACATTCCTCGATGGCTCTATTATGACATTTGCCGATGCGCCTTGGCCAGGGCTTACTCCCGACCTGCTCAGTGTATTCCTTATTGTTGCCACACAGGCCAAGGGTAGCGTACTGATACACCAAAAGATGTTTGAAAGCCGACTATTCTTTGTTGACAAACTCATCGATATGGGTGCGCAGATAATCCTTTGCGACCCACACCGTGCCGTTGTGATAGGTATGGCTCACGAACATCCTTTGAAAGGTTGCGATATGGTATCGCCCGACATTCGTGCCGGTGTTGCTATGCTCATTGCCGCGATGAGTGCCGAGGGCACAAGTCGCATACACAATATAGAACAGATTGACCGAGGATATCAAGAGATAGACCGTCGCCTCAATGCCATTGGCGCGCGCATCACTCGCTTGTAAACCTATACGCTATGATACGTCGAGATGAACTTATCAAAATAGGGCAATTCAACAAGCCTCACGGAGTAAAGGGTGAGATTTCGCTCACCTTTACCGATGATGTTTTCGATCGCGCCGAGTCACCCTACATCGTTTGCTGCATCGACAATATTTTTGTTCCCTTTTTTATCGAGGAGTATCGTTTCAAGACCGACACTACGGCTCTGATAAAACTTGTTGATGTTGATAGTGACAACGATGCTCGTATGTTTACCAACTTGGAGGTATTCTACCCCAAGCGTTACTATATAGAGAATGATGAAGAGGAAACTCCCGATGATTACTTCATAGGATTTACCATCTGCGATATAACTCACGGCACATTGGGCGAGGTTGTGGCCATTGACGATAGTACCATCAACGTACTTTTTATCGTGGAAGCACCCGGTGGCAAAGAATTGCTCATTCCTGTACAGGAAGCATTTGTATGCGCTATCGATGAGGAGAAACGCATTATTCAAATGGACCTCCCCGACGGACTCATTGAACTATAAGAATCTGTACATAACAAGCAAACGCCCCATCAATAGATGAGGCGTTTGCTTTACTATTTGCTATACAACAAGGAGGTTATCTATTCTAACCCAATACATCTTCATTGCGACGACTCAAAAACTCCTCTTGAGTCATCTGTATATTGTTCATTGTATCGGATGCCATAATAGGCTCGGCAGCCGGTGTCGTATTACCAATCGATGATTGAGGTGTGTCGTTACTGCTGCGATTGAATGCCGAGTCGAGAATGCGATCCTTTTCATCCCAATTCTCGAAACGCGCCAATTCGCCTCTAAATCGTAACTTCACCGTATCGGTAGCACCATTACGGTGCTTGGCTATGATAATCTCGGCCAAGCCGCGTATATCGTTGTTGGCACCATCCTCGCTGGTCTTTAAGTAATACTCGGGACGGTGTATGAAACACACCATATCGGCATCTTGCTCAATGGCTCCCGACTCACGAAGGTCAGAGAGTTGGGGACGTTTACCGGTTGCGTCATTACCTGTACCACGACTCTCGACACTACGATTTAACTGCGACAGGGCTATAATGGGTATGTTCAACTCCTTGGCAAGTTGCTTGAGTGAGCGCGATATGGTACTTACCTCTTGCTCACGGCTGCCATACTCCATTCCACTTGCATTCATCAACTGCAAGTAGTCAATGATTATTATCTTCACGCCGTGTTCGCGCACCAATCGACGGGCTTTGGTACGCAACTCAAACACCGACAAACTTGGCGTATCGTCAATATACAAAGGGGCTTCATAGAGTATATTCACCTTGGTGAGCAATTGGTCCCATTGCCAACTTTCAAGGTTGCCTCGCTTGATGTTGTCGGCAGGTATCTCGCAAGTATTGACAATAAGACGATTGACCAACTGCAAGTTGGACATCTCAAGCGAGAATACTGCTACAGGCGAGTTGTAATTGACAGCCATATTCTTGGCCATTGACAACACAAAGGCAGTCTTACCCATTGCAGGACGCGCGGCTATAATGATAAGGTCGGAGTTTTGCCAACCCGATGTCAACTTGTCAAGATCGTGAAAACCGGTAGCCAATCCACTCATATTGTTGTCGCGCTTCTTGGCCTCCTCTATCTGCTTAATGGCCTGCTCGATAACCGGGCGTATCTGCACAACATCTTTTTTGAGATTATTCTGCGATATTCTGAACAACTTTTCCTCGGCAAGTTGCATCAGGTCGTCAACGTCTTGCGTTTCGTCGAAGGCCTTGGCTTGCACTTCGCTCGAAAACGAAATAAGTTCTCGAGCAAGGAACTTTTGCGATACAATACGGGCGTGATACTCGACGTGCGATGCCGATACTACACGACCTGTCAACTCACTGATGCGCAATGCACCTCCTACCTCTTCGAGCGTACCGTTGGTGCGCAATTGGTCGGTAACGGTAAGCATATCGATAGGACGCTGATAGGCTGCCAAATCGACTATGGCCTGATAAATCTTACGGTTGGCAGGCTCATAGAAACACTCGGGCTTGAGCATATCGCATATACGGGTATAGGCATCTTTCTCAAGCATCAGCGCTCCCAATACGGCCTCTTCAAGTTCTGTATCTTGAGGGGGCAACTTTCCCAACTCCGACATATCGGGCATATAATTGGTCTCTTTTTTGTAGTTCTTCGAACTATATCGCTTCATTGGTGACATACGCAGTTCTTATTCTTTCGGTTTTTCTCGACAAAAGTAGATAAAATGGACTATTACGACAAATAGTTTAAGGCTTTTTTATCAACTCTCTATCAACGAAGAGTGTGAATTACTTTCCTTTACTGTAATTCATTGACTTGGTTTGTTGCAACTATCGGCGAATAAGTGTACTTTTGTATAAAATTAAATTTTCAGCAAATGGTTACTTTTCCCAATGCCAAAATAAATATAGGACTGAGTATTACTCGCCGACGTGAAGATGGTTACCACGACTTGGAAACACTCTTCTACCCCATCGACTTGTGCGATGTATTGGAAATAGTCCCGACTAAAAACAACGAAACTACATTGACAATAACCGGTATTGCCGTTGACGGTGATATAGAGAAAAATCTCGTTATGAGAGCCTACCGATTATTGCAATCGCAATATAACCTGCCGGCTGTAGATATCAACTTGCACAAGGTTATTCCCTTCGGTGCAGGTTTGGGTGGTGGCTCGGCCGATGCCGCATTTACATTGAAAATGTTGCGCGATATGTTTGCGCTACCTCTCAACGATGAGCAATTGGCAGGTATGGCTTCGAATTTGGGTGCCGACTGTCCCTTTTTTATCTACAACCGACCTCTCATTGCTACGGGCATAGGCGACTGTTTTGCTTCAACGGAGTTCTCGCTGAAGGGTAAATTTATCATTCTGGTAAAACCTTCCATAGCCGTTTCTACGGCCGAGGCATACGCCGGTGTGACACCTCAAGTGCCACAAAAATCGCTGAACGAGAAATTGTCGAGCACCATAGATACTTGGCGCAACGAGGTGGTTAACGACTTTGAAAAGAGCATCTTCCCGGCACATCCTCGCATTGCTGCTATCAAGCAACGACTATACGATATGGGGGCTGTATATGCTTCGATGTCGGGCTCGGGATCATCGGTATTCGGCATTTTCGATAAGCCTTACAACCCAATAGGCTGTTTCCCCGACTGTTTTGTATGGCAAGGCGAATGCAACGTATAGGCTGACTTTATGACAGCACACACTCCTCGATGCTGCATTGGCAACGTTTTTGCTATTTATAATGTATAAGCACACAGCGAGTGTGCATAATAACTATTTGTGAATAAAATCATAATTAAGATATGACCAAGAAAACTAAAAACGGAAAGGCTCAAGAAACTGAAAATAAAGAACTTGAGCAAGAAGTAAACATCGACAACGCCCCCCAAGCCGAGGAGGGCGCAGAACAAACTCAAGAAAACTTGCCCGAGGAAGAAGTTGATGAAACTGCCAAACTGACAGCCGAAATAGATGACTTAAAGGCACAAATTGACAAACAAAAGGATGACTACCTGCGCCTTATGGCCGAATTTGACAACTACCGTCGTCGCACGCTTCGCGAGAAGGCCGACTTGGCAAGAAACGGTGGCGAATCGTGTATGAAGGCCATCCTGCCGGTTATCGATGACGTTGAACGTGCTATGCAAGCAGTTGACAGCAGTAATGATGTTGAAGCACTCAAAGAGGGCGTAAACCTTATTTACAGCAAGTTCCGTACTTACTTGGAACAAAATGGCGTAAAAGAGATGGAAACTATAGGTGTTGACTTTGATGCCGACAAGCACGAAGCCATAGCACAAATTCCGGCTGCTACCCCCGAGCAAAAGGGCAAAATAATAGATTGCACACAGAAAGGTTATACACTCAACGATGTAGTTATACGTTTCCCAAAAGTCGTTGTTGCTCAATAAATTAACACATTATGGCAGAAAAAAGAGATTATTACGAAGTGCTGGGAGTTGCCAAAACAGCAACTGCCGACGAAATAAAGAAAGCCTATCGCAAGAAAGCGATACAATATCACCCCGACAAATGGGCTACAGCCTCGGAGCAAGAGAAGAAAGATGCCGAAGAAAAATTTAAAGAGGCTGCCGAAGCATACGATGTGTTGAGCGATGCCAACAAACGCGCTCGCTACGACCAATTCGGTCATCAAGGTTTAGGTGGCCCCGGTGGTGGTGGATATAGTTACGGCGGCTCGATGGATGATATCCTATCGCATCTCAACGATTTGTTCGGAGGTGGTTTTGGTCGTGGTGGTTTTGACTTTGGCAGTTTCTTCGGTGGTGGCGACAGTTTTGGTGGTGGTCGTCAACAACGTGTAGGAGGCAACCTGCGTATGAATGTAAAACTCACGCTCAACGATATTGCCAAAGGCTGCGAAAAGAAGTTGAAATATCCCCGCTATGTGGCTTGTCAACATTGCAACGGCACAGGTGCCAAAGACGGTAACTCTTTTACAACCTGCAACACTTGTAAAGGCCAAGGTCGTGTAAGACAAGTAAAACAAGGCTTCTTCGGAGCACAAGAGTACATCAGCATCTGCCCCGATTGCGAAGGCGAAGGCAAGAGAATAGCGACAAAATGCCCCCACTGCAACGGTGAAGGTATCGTACGCAAGGAGGAGATTACTACCGTGCACGTTCCTGCCGGAGTGGTAGGTGGTATGCAAATGCCTATCGAGGGTAAAGGAAATGCTCCCCGTCGTGGTGGCGAGTATGGCGATTTGTACCTATTCTTCTCGGAGGAGAAGCACCCCGACTTCGAGCGTCGTGGCAACGATATTGTCTATAATCTGCTGCTCGACTACCCCACTGCTGCATTGGGTGGAACGGTAGAAATACCCACACTCGACGGAACAGCCAAGATAAAGATTGAGCCCGGAACTCAACCCGGCAAACGCTACGGATTGCGTGGCAAGGGCTTGCCTATGTACAACCGTCACGGATTGGGCTCATTGGTTGTCAACGTATCGGTATATGTCCCCGAAAAACTATCTCGCGAGGAGAAACAACAAATAGAAGAGATGCGCAATATGAACGACATTAAGCCTACTGCCGAAGCCAAAAAGCGCGTTTGGGAACAATCGAAAAACATTTTTGAAGCCTAACTAATACTCACATAAGATGCTGTGTCAAGTTTACGACACAGCATCTTTAGTATCCAAGCCACTGCAATGAAACTATATTTCGCCCCATTACAAGGATATACCACTGCAACCTACCGACGCTTGCACCACGCTATATGGGGTGGAATAGAGTCATACTATACACCATTTGTGAGGATTGAGAAAAACGAATTCCGACGCAAGGACCTGAACGACATTGCTCCCGAGAACAACACCGACACTCCTGTTGTGCCTCAGATGCTACCCGGTAATGCCGATGAATTGCGCCAAACAGCCGAACTATTCCTCATAAACGGATATACACAGGCCGATATCAATATGGGGTGTCCCTTCCCTCCTATTGCGCTACATCGACGTGGCTCGGGTATATTGCCCTACATTGATATTGTTTCGGAAATCCTCACTGCAACTGCCGAATTTCCCGAACTCAAGTTTTCAGTAAAAATGCGACTCGGCTGGCAATCATCGACCGATTGGACACACCTAATAGACATACTCAACAGCACACCCCTGCAACACATTACGATGCATCCCCGAATAGGCAAGGCACAGTATAAGGGATGTGTTGACTTGGAGCAATTTACAGCATTTTACGAGCAGTGCCAACACGCTACAATATACAATGGCGACCTCAATACCATACAAGACATCAACAACATACACAAGCAGTTCCCTCGATTGGCAGGCGTAATGTTGGGCAGAGGATTATTGGCTCGACCTTACCTCACTACACTGCTCGATGGCGATACAGCAAATATCTTTGCAATAATAAACGAAACAAAAATATTCCACGACAAACTCTACAACGAATTGGCTGCAACATCGCAAGGCGACAGCCAACTGCTCAATCGCGCACAAGCCTTATGGGAATATTTCCTGCCACAAACACCACGCAAAGAACGAAAAGCCATCGTCAAAGCAACATCACCGGCTCAATATCTCAAGTCGGTAGATAGATTATTTACTGCTTGGGAAAGCGAGAGCAGCAACAGCAATGTAATCTTTTAATGTAATCTTTTAACATCACCATCAGATAAATAAACACTAATTCTTTTGATAAAACCAAACTATTATATAGATTTGCGAAAATCAAAAGAATTACTACTATGAATGACAATGAAAAACTCATCTGCATACGCCAATACGCATCGAATGTAGAAGCCTCGATGATACGCGACCGACTCGAAAATGCCGGCATTCCCTGTATGCTTACAAACGAAACATTTTCAAGCATTTATCCCCTCGGGCACACCTCGATAGGAGCCATACAACTGCTTGTATTTGAACGCGACGCCCAAGCCGCAATAGAAATTATAGACACCCCCGAAGAACAAGCCGAGCAATAATAACAATGTAGAAGATTTAGTGCTTTTTACACAAATGGGATTTACAGCCCATTAAGGATTATGGTGTTGCTACCTTTGGCGTTTTCGCCTTGTTGTGCTTTTATCATTTATACCCTTGTCGCCCTTTTGGGTGTTTATGGTCTTGTAGTGCTTTAGCGCCTTTTAGGACTTTTTGCCTTGTTGCCATTTTAGGTGTTTTAGGCATTTTAGCCCTTTTGGGGCGTTTTCGGCGTTGTAGCCCTTTTGGGCGTTGTAGCCTTATTGCTATCTCATCTCTCCTATTTTCTCTCTCTTCTATCCTCTCTCAACTCTCAACTCTCCTAAAATAACAAAGCCCCGACAACTTGTGTTGTCGAGGCTTCTCTTAAGTGGCGGCTGCCTACTCTCCCACTTGCGCAGTACCATTGGCGTGACCGGGCTTAACTTCTCTGTTCG
>JAFXIZ010000060.1 GCA_017532725.1 Bacteroidaceae bacterium | reverse complement strand
CGGATGGTGGAATGGTAGACACGAAGGACTTAAAATCCTTTGACCATTGCGGTTGTGCGGGTTCAAGTCCCGCTCCGGGTACAAAACAGGAAATCTCATCAGAGGTTTCCTGTTTTTGTTTTTATAATAGTTGTTTGGGGTATTGTATGGTGGGCTGTATGCGCTATTTTGAAAGGAATTGTTATATTTTGCGTCGGTAAGTCGAAAAATAATAGAGTTACCGATAAACAATCGAAGGGTTCTGCTATCTTTGCATAAACTTAAATGATTGTGTTAATAGACTACGAACATTGAGGCGCGTAGGGAAACATTCTTGTGGTGTGTGATGTTTTAATAATAAAACATTTACTACTATGCGTACTTCTATTGCTATACCTGTGTGGGTGCTTGTATGTTTTGTGGTGGGGCTTACGGCCTCATATTTCCAGCGTGAGGCGTTGGCTTTGTGGTATCCTATTCTCGAAAAGTCGTCGTTGACACCTCCCAATATTGTGTTTCCCATCGTGTGGAGTATTCTCTACTTGCTTATGGGTATTTCGGTGGGGTTGGTAATAGGCTCCGGGCATCCCCACCGTCGCGCGGTGATGTGGATTTTCATCGTACAGTTGGTACTCAATTTTATGTGGAGTATCTTGTTCTTCTATATGCGCAATCCTCTATGGGGCTTGATAGATATTGTACTACTCGATGTGGTGGTGTTGCTGTATATGGCGCGCAGTTATAGCGTGCATCGAGCAGCGTCATATCTGTTTGTGCCTTATGTGTTGTGGCTTGTTATCGCCACTTACCTCAATGGCTATATTTTGATGAATAATTAGAGAATGGGTTGCCCCCCTCTCAACAAACACAAAGGTGTGCCTTGCGCGAGCAGACACACCTTTGTGTTATGATATGTTCTATCTTATCAGATGCTTATTTCGAGTACCTCAAATTTTATCTTACCGGCAGGGGCTTGTACCTCGGCAACTTCGCCAACGTGCTTGCCCAGCAAGGCCTTGGCAATAGGAGTGGCAATAGATATCTTACCGGCGCGCAGGTCGGCTTCGGTTTCCGATACGATTGAGTATTCCATTACAGCACCGTTGGCAAGGTTTTTGATTTTTACCTTGTTGAGGAGTTGTATCTCGTTGGTGTTGAGTCGGCTGTCGTCGATAATGCGAGCGTTGGCAATAGTATCCTTGAGTTGGGCAATGCGCATTTCAAGCATACCTTGAGCCTCCTTGGCAGCGTCGTACTCGGCATTCTCCGACAAGTCGCCTTTGTCGCGTGCTTCGGCAATGGCTGCTACCACGCGAGGACGTTCAACACTCTCCATATGGGTGAGTTCTTCTTTGAGTTTTTTCAGACCTTCTTCGGTCATATAGTTGTAAGCCATAATTCTTTTTTATTAAGATTTAGGTTTGTAATTCTGTTCAATATTGGGGTGTGTTACAACATCCCGATGGCACAATAAAAAAGAAACCCCGCCGCTGTGACCGGGTCTCCTTTTCTTATTTCCGAGGCAAAGATATGGCTTTATTTCGGGTTTTGCAAATAAAACGTAATAATTTTATTTTTTTGTCTTATACGCTCTTAACCCAAAATTTGAGCCAATTTTTGTTTCAAATCGTCAACGTCGGTGGGACGCATAAAACGCTCGCCATTATCTACAATAATGTAGCAAGTGGGTAGCGACTGTACGTCGTACAATGGAATGAGTGTCGAGTATATATTGTCGGCATCGTGTACGCACACCCAAGGCAGGTTGTCGGCTACTGTTTGCCAGCGACTCAACTCGGTATCGAACGATACTTGGTATATCTCCAAGCCCTTGTTGCGATAGGTTTCGTATATATTGTTCAACTGTATGTTGTAGGCTGGCGAGTAGTCGAGGGCATAGGCTGTGAAGTCGAGCAGGACAACACGCTTCTCGGCGGCAACGTCCGACAGTTTGCGTTGGTTGCCGGCAAGGTCGTAGAGTGCAATATCAATAAAATTCAATTCATCCACCTTATCGGCATCGACCTCGATGGTGTGTTCCCTTTGAGGGCGATTGGTAGCCATACCTTGCAGGGCAATGTTGCGCAATATCTCGGTACGAGGAGCGTCGGTAGCATATACCTCGTGAGCCGTGGCTGCCGCTGCGATAATACGATTGTCGGCCTTGTCGAAAGTGTCGAATATGGGCAATCCGTTCACGCGTTGCATCAGTATGTAGTAGGCTACGGGCGATGCCGGGGCTTGCAGTATGAGGTCGGTCATACGTTTCTTGTAACTCTTCACGCTGTCGCTTGCTGCTTGGCGCACATCCTCGCTGTCGCTTTTCAGTGCTTGGTTTACGATGCCTTTCAGTCGGCTGCCGGCCAAGTCAACCTCGCGCATAATGCTGCAATCGTCGCTGCCTTCGATGGTATAGCCGGTGGAAAATTGAGCAGCGTCGCTGTTGCACACGATGTGCGCAACGGTATCGGCAACAAGGTTGATGCTGTGCTTACCCAATCGCAAACGATAGAATTGGGCTTGAGAGGGTACGGCTTGGCGAAACTTGTATGCACCCTTTGCGTTGAGGATAGCCGAATCTACGATAATGGGATTAGACTTGGTGATATTCTCGAGATACAATACCATACTGTCGGCATTGGTAATGTTACCTTCGATAGTGAACTTGGGCGAGTTGTCGCAAGCGACAAACATTGTTGCTATGGCTATGGTAGCACCTATTAAAAATCCTTTCATTGGGGTAAAAAATTATGTTTCTCAAAAAAACGCTACAAACGTACACAAAAAAAATGGATTTTGCCCTATGCAACAGCCATCGAGGTAAATATTTTTGTCGATATTATTAGGTAGGTATCGTCTATTGTCTTACTTTTGTGCGATGAGAATGGGCCGAAAAACTCATTTTACCACATTAAAAAAATAAAAAACGGGTAAATTTGCTTTTTGTTTGCTCATTTTCACTACCTTTGCACGATTTTTAATGGAAAGAAAAAAATAAATTTTATGAATGTCGTAAAAAAGACCATCGATTTGGGTGATGGAAGAACCATTACCATCGAGACCGGCAAGCTGGCAAAGCAAGCCGATGGTGCCGTAGAAGTGCGTATGGGCAATACAATGTTGCTCGCTACGGTTTGTTCTGCCAAGGAGGCAGGCGAGGGCGTTGACTTTATGCCCTTGCAAGTAGAGTATAAAGAGAAATTTTCAGCATTCGGACGTTTCCCCGGTGGCTTCACCAAGCGCGAAGGTCGTGCATCGGATTATGAAATCCTTACAGCACGTCTTGTTGACCGTGTGTTGCGTCCTTTGTTCCCCGATAACTATCACGCCGATACTTTCGTGAACATCACTATGTTCTCGGCTGACGGTGTAGATATTCCCGATGCATTGGCCGGCTTGGCTGCTTCGGCTGCTATCGCTGTGTCGGATATTCCTTTCAACGGTCCTATCTCGGAGGTGCGTGTGGCTCGTGTTGACGGTAAATTCCGTATCAACCCCACATTTGCCGAACTTGAGCGTGCCGATATGGACTTGATGGTAGGTGCTACATACGACAACATTATGATGGTGGAAGGTGAGATGAACGAGGTTTCGGAGCAAGACTTGCTTGAAGCATTGAAGACTGCTCACGATGCCATCAAGATACATTGTCGCGTGCAAGAAGAACTTGCCGAGGCTGTTGGCTCAACCGTTAAGCGCGAATATTGCCACGAAATAAACGATGAGGAGTTGCGTGCCGATGTTAAGGCTAAATGCTACGACAAGGCTTATGCTATTGCTCGTCAAGGCAATGCCGACAAGCACGGTCGTGCCGCTGCTTTCGAGGCTGTATGCGAAGAGTACCTCGAGGCTATGAGCGAGGAGGAGCGCGAAGAGAAAGAGGCTCTCGTGCGTCGCTACTACCACGATGTAGAGAAAGAGGCTATGCGTCGTTGCGTACTCGATGAGGGTGTGCGCTTGGACGGCCGTCAAACAACCGAGATACGTCCTATCTGGTGCGAGGTTGATTACTTGCCCGGACCTCACGGATCGGCTGTGTTCACTCGTGGCGAAACTCAATCGCTCTCTACCGTAACTCTCGGAACAAAACTCGATGAGAAATTGCTCGATGACGTACTTAACCAAGGTCACGACCGTTTCTTGTTGCACTATAACTTCCCTCCCTTCTCTACCGGCGAGGCTAAGCCTGTACGTGGTATAGGTCGTCGTGAGATTGGTCACGGTAACTTGGCAAATCGCGCTCTTAAGAGTATGATTCCTGCCGATTATCCCTATTGTATTCGCGTCGTTTCTGATATCCTCGAGTCGAATGGTTCTTCTTCTATGGCTACTGTATGTGCCGGTACACTTGCTCTTATGGATGCCGGTGTGAAGATTAAGAAACCTGTATCGGGTATTGCTATGGGTCTTATTACCGATAACAGCAAGTATGCCGTATTGTCGGATATCCTCGGCGATGAGGACCACTTGGGCGATATGGACTTCAAGGTAACAGGTACTCGCGATGGTATCACTGCTACTCAAATGGATATCAAGGTTGACGGCCTCTCTTACGAAATTCTTGAGAAGGCTCTCTTGCAAGCACGCGATGGTCGTATGCACATCCTCGATAAGATTGAGGCTACTATAGCCGAGCCTCGTGCCGACCTCAAGCCTCACGCTCCTCGTATCGAAACTTTGGTTATTCCTAAAGACCTCATTGGTGCTGTTATTGGCCCGGGTGGAAAGATTATTCAAGGTATTCAAGAGGCAAGTGGTGCAACTGTTACAATCGAAGAGGTTGACGGTGAAGGTCACATTGAAGTATCTGCTTCGAACCGTGCTTCTATCGATGAGGCAATGCGTCGTATCAAAGCCATTACACAACAACCCGAGGTGGGCGAAACTTACACCGGTGTTGTGAAGTCGATACTTGCTTTCGGTGCATTTGTTGAGTTTATGCCCGGCAAGGATGGCTTGTTGCACATCTCGGAGATAGGTTGGAACCGTCTTGACAGTATGGAAAATTCGGGTATCAAAGAGGGTGATGAACTTACAGTGAAGTTGCTCGAAATCGATCCCAAAACAGGTAAATTCCGTCTTTCGATGAAAGCCCTCCAACCTCGTCCCGAAGGCTATGTAGAGCCTGAGCGTCGCGAACGTCGTGAGCCTCGTGGCGATCGTGGTGACCGTCGCAACAACAACCGTCGCGAATTTCGTGGCGAGCGTCGCGAAAATCGCGAAGAAGGTAACAACAACGAATAATTAATTGTTACTATATAACTGAACAAGACCACTCGATTTCGGGTGGTCTTGTTGTATATATGCGATAGTGTGTCGTGTGGTAAGTGAGGGGTTACTCCTCGCGTATGGCATTTTGAGCAAGAAGTTTATGCCCTATGCGACAATATAGGCACTTCTTGTTTTGGCAATATTCATTGTATAACTGTATGACGGCTTGGCTCTCGAGTGCCGAGTGGGTATCGATTCCAATGGCTGCAAATCGCCGTACAATATTGTTCTGCTCGGGGCGCAACGACTCCCACACCCACTGCGCTCGGTCTATATAGGTTGTTTCGCCCGTATATACACCGTAAGTGTATATAAGAGGTGCTACGGTGTTGATAAGTATGATGTCAATAGCCGGTATGCCCAACACCGAGGTCGATGCCGGTGACGTAGCATCGAAGGTGTAGTGCGTGTCCCAGTAGCCCGATAGTTGTACTTGAAACAGCGTGCGCATCTCCTCAATAGTGGTGGCTTGGCACAAACGGGCAAACAAAGAGAACCCACCATATATGTAGTGTGCCAGCATTGCAAGGCGTCGATGAGGAAAGTTTTGAGGTCGCAGACGGAAGAATTTCCAAGCCTCCTCGGGTAGAGGTGTCAGTCCAAACTTGTTTTGCAGGAAAGCATACTCGCCTTGCAGTCGGGTGTAATAGTTGTCGTCGTTGCGTTGCTCGGCCAACAGTCCGGCTTGTCCGATTAGGAAGGCCTCAATCTGAAAGAGGCTGTCGGCGTGCTTCTGCATAAAGGATAGAGGCAGGCTGCGAGCCAATCGTTCGAAGGCATCGCTATTGATGCCGAAGCCCATATTACGCGACAACGTAACGTAGCAAACCTCTTCCCAATTGCCCTTGTATAAGTCGAGCCAACTCTCAATGCGCTCGCTCTTACTTTGCAGGCGTTCGAGGGCAAGGCTGTTGAGCCAATCGGTAATGATAAAGGGGTCGATAGAGGGTATTCGTTCGCCACACGACAGCAAGGGCGCGTTCTCAACCAACTTTTGGTAGTCGCCTCGCAGGGTGGGTGCGGCTCGTAGTACCAATTGGGGTATCACCTCGCCATTGGTACGAGTTACAGCCATATCGTCAACCTCTACAATGTGCAGTATCACCGAGTCGTAAGCCTTATCGTTATGGTGGTTGTGTCGTCGCCAATCCGATGCGCGATAGTGTATTTCAATGTTGCCTACCCACATACAGCCGTCAATACGAATCTTGGCATTGAAAAAGTCGGGCCCTGCATCACGATTGAGCCGTCCTGCATCAATCACCTGCACACGCTTGCCGTCGATAGTAACAAGGTGTTGTGTGTCGATGAGTTGATGCTGCCAAATGTATTGCATTAGTTTTTCCATAAAAAATGTTTAGTGGCATTAGTTTCAATAAAAATCTCTATCTTTACAATCTCTAATTGTTTTATCTTTGCAAATTAAACTATCTTTCTTGAAAAAACGGTTGTTATAACCGAAAATTTGTTTTAGAAAATGAAAATAGCACTGATAGGTTACGGTAAAATGGGGCGCGCCATAGAGGCTATTGCAGTGGCTCGTGGCCATAATATAGTGTGTCGCATAGATGCCGATAATGTCGATGAGATGGAGTCGCCTGCATTTGCAAGTGCCGATGTAGCGATTGAGTTTACCACTCCTGCAACGGCTGTCGATAATTATAAGCGCGCCTTTGCCAAGGGAGTGCCTGTGGTGTCGGGTACTACCGGTTGGATAGATAGAATGCCCGAGATTAAAGAGGCTTGCCTGCAAGGGGCTACATTCTTTTATGCCTCCAACTTCAGTTTGGGTGTCAATATCTTCTTTGCGATGAACCGTTGGTTGGCTACGGTAATGAACAAGTTTGATAACTACAATGTGAGTCTTGAGGAGATACATCATATACACAAACTCGACCACCCAAGTGGCACAGCCATCACCCTTGCCGATGATATTATAGCCGGTGTCGAGCGTGTGACACATTGGAGCGAAACCGAGCAGCGTGCCGATGTGTTGCCTATTACTGCCGAGCGTGAGGGCGAGGTGCCCGGTACGCACATCGTACGCTACGATTCGGATGTCGATACCATTACAATAGAGCATCGCGCCAAGAGCCGTCAGGGCTTTGCCCTCGGTGCTGTTATTGCAGCCGAGTTTACTGTTGGTAAAAAGGGATTTCTTACAATGGGCGATATGCTCCCATTCTTAAATAACAAATAATATATGCCGTATGAATAATACAACATCGACGCAACAACCACGTCCTTGCAACCTTATTGCACGCCTCAAGACTGTTCGCCCTACGCGCTGGGTGCGTTTTGGTGTCTTTTCACTTGTTTTCTTATTGTTGACTATATGGATAGGAAGTGCGTGGACACTCTTAGTGTATCCGTTATTCTGTGATATATACCTCACACAGTACATCCCTTGGGGTGGCTGGCGCAATATTAAGAATCCTGTTGTTCGCACTATTTGCGAGTGGGTGGATGCGATTGTGTATGCGCTTGTTTTGGTATATTTCATCTTTATCTTCGCTTTCCAAAATTTCCAAATTCCCACACCTTCGTTGGAAAAGTCGATGTTGGTGGGCGACTTCCTATTGGTGAGCAAGGTCAACTATGGCCCTCGATTGCCTCAAACACCTCTGCACTTCCCGTTGGCGCAACACACGTTGCCTATTGTCAATACCAAGTCGTATGCCGACTTTTGGCAACTGCCCTATAAGCGTCTGAAGGGCTTGGGCAATATCGAGCGCAATGATATTGTTGTCTTTAACTTCCCTGCCGGCGATACGGTGGCGAGCAGGATGCCCAACCCCGACTATTACAGCCTCGTGCATTACTATGGTCGTGAGGCTGTGCATCGCAACAAGGCACAGTTTGGCGATATTATCTATCGCCCTGTCGATCGTCGTGAGGCTTATGTAAAACGCTGTGTGGGACTTCCCGGAGAGAATTTTGAAATTCGCAATAATGTTATCTACATTGACGGTAAGCCGATAAACTCTCCTACCAAGATGCAACTCAACTATTTTGTAAAGACTACCGGTACGAAGATTGGCGATAAGGTATTTGAGGAGTGGGGTGTCAGTGTCGATGACCGTATGTATCTCAACAATAATCCTCAAGCACCATACTTGTTTGCCTCGTTGGGTATTACACCCAACGCCGATGGTACATATAATCCGGTATATCATATGCCCCTTACAGCCGATATGCTTGCCCAAGTGAAGGCGAGTGGCTATGTGGAGCAAGTGGTTGTAGAGCCGGGCGAGATGGGTGGCGAAGTATTCCCTATGGATGGGGTGCATCAGTGGACTCGTGCCGACTTTGGCCCCCTGTGGATACCTCGTAAGGGCGAAACACTACGCATCAATGCCAATAATTATACACTCTATGAGCGTGCTATTCGTAACTATGAGGGTAATAAACTTGAGTTGCGCAACGGGGTAGTGTACATCAACGATGCTCCGGCTACCGAATATACCTTTAAGATGGACTATTATATGATGTTGGGCGATAATCGCGACAACTCGGCCGACTCGCGTTATTGGGGTTTTGTTCCCGAAGATCACGTTATAGGCAAGCCTGTCTTGGTACTTATCTCGTTGGATAAAGATAAGAGTTGGTTTGGTGGAAAATTCCGTTGGAACCGATTTATGCGTCCTGTCAGTTCGTTGGTAGAATAGTATGGCAACACGTCGTGCGACAATCATAGGAGTAATACTCGTTGTGTTGGCTGCCGTTGTTATATCGGCAGTGTGTCGCACTGTGTGTGTCGAGTTGTACACCGTTGCCCCACAGCAGATGGAGAATACCCTCCTTGCCGGCGATAGGGTGGTGGTCGAGAAGTGGCACTACGGCGTGCGATTGCCTCAATCGTATCTTGCCCTGCCTGTGGTCGATACCCTGCCGGGTAGTGATATACCGGCACGCATTCCGGCTACTCCGTTGCCTTACAGGCGATTGGCTCTTAAGGAGGTGGGTCGCAACGATGTTATCGTTTATAACTATCCTATCGACAGCGATATACCTCTATCGCACTATCCCACAGCCATAGCACGCTGTATAGGCGTGCCGGGCGACGTTGTTGAGGCGCGCGATGGTGCATTATATATTAATAATGTGTCGTCGGCGCAGAGTCCTATAGCCACAGCGGCATATCTTGTGGCCGACTCTATCTTGCCACAGGTCGAGAAGGCTATGATGCAGCAGGGCGAAGTGTCACCCTCGGTGCAACGCATCGACAGCAACCACCATTTGCTTTACCTCGACCGTTATCGTTATAATAAGTTGTGCGAGCATTTGCCATTGTCGCTTCATCCCACACCGGTAATGTTATCGCAGGATAATTACAAGATAGAACTGCCCCGTTACAACCAAGAGGTGCATATAACCCCCGATAATGCAGCCTTCTATGCCTCTATCATCAATCGATACGAGCCGGCGAAGGTATGCCTGCAGGGTAATGCGCTATATAGGGGTGGTCGCAAAATGGATAGTTATCGATTCTCGCAGCCCTACTATTGGGTGGTGTGCGACAACCGAACATCGGCCACCGACTCGCGTACGTTTGGCGTACTGCCACACAGCCACGTTATAGGTCGTTGTGGTACAATTATTTTCTCAATCGATGCCCGACAGAAAGGTTTCTCATCGTGGCGTATTCATCGTTTCTTTAAATCGGGCAATCTATGAGCAAACTCCTACTCGGGTCGGCGTATTGGGCACCGGTATCCTATTATGCAGCATTGTATCGCAACGGAGGTGCCGTTATCGAGCAGTACGATAGTTATGTAAAGCAGACCTATCGCAACCGTTGTACTATAGTAGCAGCGCAGGGGGTGCAGTCGCTTACCGTCCCGGTCGAGAAACCCACTTCGCCCCATACGGTAATGCGCGATATACGCATCAGCGATCACGGCAATTGGCGACACCTGCACGCATCGGCCATTGCATCGGCCTACGGCTCATCGCCCTTTTATGAATATTATGCCGACGATATCAATCGCCTATATGAGCAACGCTACGACTTCCTGCTCGATTACAATATGGCGCAGATTGAGTGTGTGTGCAGTTGGTTGGGGATAACCCTCGACATCGTGCGCAGCACGCAGTATGTTGTACCCGATGCTGCCGGCGTCATAGACCTGCGCCAAGCCATACACCCCAAGCATCCCGATGAAACACTCCTTGCACCCTATCGCCCACAACCCTATTATCAAGTATTCTCTGCCAAGCACGGTTTTGTAGCCGATGCATCGATACTCGACCTCTTGTGCAATATGGGCAACGAGTCGTTGCTCACCTTAGCCGGCAAGCGTTAGTTGCGAAAGAGTTGTTTATAATTTGACCAATAAGCCATAATTTGTTTTAACAACCATTCAGCCCCGCGCTTATAAATACAAAAACAGCGACTTCGAATTGAAGTCGCTGTTTCTTTACCTTTACCGTTGGTATCGTATTACTTACGGATACCAAGCTCTTTTTGTGCGATGATAGCACGGTAACGGTTGATGTCGGTGTGGATAAGATAATCCAACAAACGACGACGTTTACCTACCAACATTTTAAGAGCGCGTTGTGTGGTATAATCTTTGTGATTTGACTTGAGGTGCTCAGTCAAATGAGCAATACGGTATGAAAATAATGCAATCTGTGCTTCAGCAGAGCCAGTATCAGTATTCGACTTTCCGTATTTCTCAAAGATTTCCTGTTTTTTCTCAGCGGTTAAATACATTTCCTTGAGTTTTTAGTTATGTTATAAATAATTTTTAGCGCACAAAGGTAAGCATTTCTTTTTAAACAGCAAGCCTTTGGCTGTGATTTTTGTAAATAATTCGTAAAAATATAGTCTGCTATGCGTTGTAATGGCTTATCGCAGAACTACTTTTGTTGCTGTGCCGTTGTTTACAACAATGTATATACCGGCAGTGGGGGCTGTTGCTTGGTTGTAGCCTTGGGCTACGCGCAAGCCTTGTATATTATATAATGTTATGTCGCCTTGAGCGTATATTGTAAGCCCGTTGGTGGCGATGTCGGCTGTAACGACTTTTGTTGCATCGAGGGCTGTGTGTGTGCCTATGATGCCGTTGTGGTCGTAGATGCCGTAGTTTTGCAGGGCAAGGTCTTCGGTTTGATGCTCGCCTACACCACTGTTGCCGTCGTTGAAGATAATCATCGGATTTACTGCTGTACGTCCGGGGTCAAAAGTAATAGTGTAATATTCTTTACCTTCGATAGTGGTGGTTTCGGTCAAGGGAGTGCCGGGCCAATTGCCCAAGAATACTGTTACTGCACCGTCGTAGTCCCAACTATAGGCGTGTATGTTTTCCCACTCGGTGCCTTCGGCAGTGAAATATACGGTGTAACTTGTTTCGGTTTCTTCAACTTCTTTCTCGGCATCGCCCCAATGCTCAACGAGGAATTTTGCACGATCGCGAATGTTGTTTTTCATTGTCGCGCCGTCGCCTTGAACGTTTTGGCTACCATAGTCGGGCCAGCGTACATCATCGGCTTGAATGGCTTTTTCGTATGCAGTGACGTAGTTGTCGATAAAGGTGTAGATGTCATCGAATTTGTTGGCGCGAAACTCCTTCCATACTTCCGATACCTTCTCTTGGAAGTGGGGGTATTGGGCAATCTCGGCAATCCAAGTTTGTCCGTAAGGGGGATTTTGGTGGATAAATTGACCACCACCACGACGGAATGTGTTACCAAAGTCCCACACCGGGCCGAACATCCACTTTTGGTCTTCGCCTATCTCACGATGCAAGTAGCAACTTCCGTGGAACGACTCGGCGTTGTCGAGTATCTCTTGCACGATGTAGAAGCGTACAAGACGGTCGAGGTCGATATAATTCTCCCACTCGTTGTTGTTCTTGTCTTTGTTATATATGGCTGCATCTATCGTAGTCATTTGGTTGCGCAGATACTCCTCTTGTACGGTTGACAGTATCTCGGGTGTTTTGTAGGTGAAGATGATGCGCTCGCCATTGCCCTCGGTAATGCGCACGTGGGGGTCACTGTCGTAGTTGTCAATCTCAACCAGCCAACCACCTGTAATGGCGTATGGGTCGGTCTCTTCGTCGGCTTGTTCCACGATGTTAACTCGGTCGCTATCGATTCTGATGGTTTCGGTGAGGAAGTATAATCCGATGTACTCGCCGTTGAGAACAACCTCGACAGGCTTGGCAGAGGGAGTCCAAGGCATACCAATCATACGAGCCAACTCATATCCTACAGCGTTGCGCAAGCCCGATAGTTCGTCATCGGCATTTGCCATAAGAGCAAAATGCTTGCTTTTGTTCATACCCAAGATAGCAGTTTTGGCACCAAACTTCAGACGGTAAGGTTTCTTGTCAAAACCGTTCCAGGTGTAGTTGCCACGACCACGTATTTCAAGTGGTAATTGATTATCTACGCTACCAAAAGCCTCAATGCCTTCGATACCCATAGGGTCGAGGTAGTAAGTTGCTTGCAGATAGTCCTCTTTCGATGTGATAGGAGTGTTATTCTCGGTATTGATGAAAATAACGGGTACTGTTCCCGAATAGTCGGCAGCTTGCACACATATAGTAACGAAAAGGCAGGCTGCGAGAATAAAGTTCTTAAATTTAAGCATCATAAATTTTTGTAATTAATTAATTGCTACAAAGATAGATGTTTTTGTCGAAAATAGACCTTGTTGGATATTTATATGTAAATAATAATTTTATGCAAACGTTTTCTTGTTCGATGCCGGAGGCTCTCGATGTAGTGTGTGTATGGTACTGCTGTAGTATGTGTGGGTGTAGCGAGCAGTGTTTGGGTGTTTTTTTGTTACAAATAAGTTGTGTACTACTGCGATAATTACCCTATGATTGAGTGGCTTTTCAATAAAAATTAGTACCTTTGCAGCCCGAAATAATAAAGATGATTTGCAGGTTGCGAGGATGTATCCTCGATTAAAACAATAGGTTATGCAAAAGATAAGAAATATCGCAATTATTGCTCACGTTGACCACGGTAAGACTACGTTGGTCGATAAGATGTTGTTGGCAGGAAATCTTTTCCGCGAAAATCAAAGTACAGGCGAGTTGATTCTCGATAATAACGACTTGGAGCGTGAGCGAGGAATTACGATTCTGTCGAAAAACGTTTCTATTCAGTATAAAGATTACAAAATCAATATCATCGACACCCCGGGTCACGCCGACTTTGGTGGTGAGGTGGAGCGCGTATTGAATATGGCCGACGGTTGCTTGCTGTTGGTCGATGCCTTTGAAGGCCCTATGCCTCAAACTCGTTTCGTGTTGCAAAAGGCTATCGAAATGGGCTTGAAACCCGTAGTGGTTATCAATAAGGTCGATAAGCCCAACTGTCGCCCCGATGAGGTGCAGGATATGGTACTCGACTTGATGTTCAGCCTCGATGCTACCGAGGAGCAACTCGATTTTCCTACCATCTACGGCTCTGCCAAGCAGGGCTGGATGAGTACCGATTGGCATAATCCTACCGAAACCATACAACCCCTGTTGGAGGCTATCATCGAGCATATCCCCGAGCCTGAGTATCTCGAAGGCACACCTCAAATGCTTATAACCTCGCTCGACTACTCGTCGTATGTGGGTCGTATAGCCGTAGGTCGTGTGCATCGTGGCGAGTTGCGCGAGGGTATGGAGGTGGCTCTGTGTAAGCGTGACGGCTCGGTAGTAAAGCAACGCATCAAAGAACTTGACGTGTTTGAGGGTATGACACGCACCAAGACCGATCGCGTAGGTTCGGGCGACATATGTGCTATAGTGGGTCTTGATGGATTTGAGATTGGCGATACCATTGCCGATGCCCTTAATCCCGAGCCGTTGGAGCGTATAGCCATCGACGAGCCTACAATGTCGATGACCTTTACCATCAACGATTCGCCCTTCTTTGGCAAAGATGGTAAGTATGTTACTTCGCGCCACATAGCCGACCGTTTGGCTCGCGAATTGGACAAGAACTTGGCACTGCGTGTCGAAAAAGGCATCAAAGAGGATGTGTGGAACGTTTATGGTCGTGGTGTGCTGCACTTGTCGGTACTTATCGAAACAATGCGCCGTGAGGGCTACGAACTGCAGGTGGGTCAGCCTCAAGTAATCATCAAGGAGATAGACGGCGTGAAGTGTGAACCTATAGAGTTGTTGACAGTCAATCTGCCCGAGGAGTATTCGAGCAAGATTATCGATATGGTAACCCGTCGCAAGGGCGAGATGATATCGATGACAACGCAAAACGACCGTATTCACCTCGAGTTTTATATCCCCTCGCGTGGTATTATCGGTCTGCGTAACAACGTACTCACAGCATCGGCCGGCGAGGCTATTATGGCGCACCGTTTCTACGAGTATCAACCGTGGAAGGGCGACATAGACCGTCGCACCAATGGCTCGCTTATTGCTATGGAGGCTGGTACAGCCTATGCCTATGCCATCGATAAGTTGCAGGACCGTGGCCGATTCTTCATCTTCCCCCAAGAGGAGGTATATGCCGGACAGGTAGTAGGCGAGAATGCCAAGGACAACGATATTGTGGTGAACGTAACCAAGTCGAAGAAACTGACTAATATGCGAGCATCGGGCTCGGACGACAAGGTGAAACTCATACCTCCTGTAGTGTTCAGCCTCGAGGAAGCACTCGAATACATCAAGGAAGATGAGTATGTCGAGGTGACACCTCACCACATACGCCTGCGCAAAATCATCCTTGACGAGATTGAGCGCAAACGCGCCAACAAAGTGTGAGAAACACAATCTCATATTTACAATATAATTCTAACAAGGGGTTATGGTAAAGCATAACCTTTTGTCGTTTTATAGATATATTGGGTGTTGCAGAGTTTGTTTTTAATATCTAACTTTGCATAGTGGCAATACATAATAATGAAAAATATAGTAAAAATAGTATTATCAATGGTATTGTTGGTTTGTTCATTTCCGAGCAAATCGAATGTTGATTTGTCTGTTTTTACAAATATGTCAAATATTATGTTATACAAAAAGGGTACAACCCATTTTGCAACCCAATCTGATAGTGCTATATATTATTATAGTGTGTTGTATAATAGATACAACGATGATATGCCGATGATAGAGAAAAAAATGTGTGCCGAGGCATTGCTCAACACTGGTATTTTACATTATAAGAAAAACAACTATTCGGAGGCGATGGATATTTGGCTTAATGGACTTAATATATGTAGGAGTAATGATATAGATGATGTGCTATCGCAAATATATGTTTATATAGGTAATATATATAGTGTGCATTGCGATTATGAGCAAGGGGTGTCGTTTTACAAAAAAGCTCTTGAATCGGCACGAAAAAGCGATAACGTGGAATTGCAGAATCATTCTTTAAATAATTTAGTAAGTTCGTTGTGCTACTGTGATAGTGTGCAAGAGGCGCGAAAATACTATGATATGCTTTTGGGTAATGCACAAGATCAACGCAGTCGTTATCGTTATGATGTGCTAATGAATCAAGCGCTCTTGTTGTCGTGTGAAACGAATTTCCCGATGGCAATACTATATTACTTACAGGCTGTACATTTGGTCGAAATAGAGAATCTAAGTGCGCAATGTATGGGTGCGGCATATAATGGTTTGGCAAAAATTTATGTACAAGAAAATAAACTCGATTCGGCCTTGTATTTCTTTCATCGGAACGAAGAGTTGGCTCGTAGGAGTGGAACGATAGATTTGTTAGCTGTCTCTTTGGGTAATCTTGCCACTATATATGAGCGTAAGGGTGATGCCCAAAATGCTTATCGTTATAAAAAATTATTTATCTATTTAAATGACTCAATATTCAATCAACGTGAGTTTAACAGTCTGAAAAATGCACAATTCCTTTATGAATTGAATAATAATAATGAGAAAATATCACAGTTGACCGTTCAAAAATACTATAACGAGCAGAAAATTAATAGGCAAAGACTGCTCATTATCACTATTTCAATAGGATTGTTAATAGGTGGTATATTACTTATATTTATTTCGATACAGAAACGACGTCTTTCGGTGGCTTATAATGAGTTGTACAATCGTAACCAAGAATCACTGAAACGTGAAAGTGTTTATAAAAATCGCTTGTTGACTTTGCGTGAAATGTATGAGTCTCGTAGAGAACCTGTTTTGCCACAAGCATCCACCGGTAAGGAAGACATAGATGAAAATGATGAAAAAAATTGTGCAAATGGTATATTCATTCCTGATGAATTGCGTGTGAAAATATCGCATGGGATAATAGTTGTTATGGAAAACGAGGATGAAATATGCAATAACAATTTCAATATGGCGCGTCTTGCTACTTTGGTAGGAAGTAATACGCGATATGTGTCGCAGGTAATAAATGATGATTATGGTGTGAACTTTAGGACGTTGCTTAATGAATGCCGAGTAAAAGTGGCTATGAAACGAATGTCGGATAACGAACATTATGGCATATATACAATAAAAGCTATAAGTGAAAGTGTCGGCTATAAATCGCAAGCCAATTTTATTCGTGTTTTTACTCAATATACAGGCATAAAGCCCTCTATGTATCAGAAAATTTCTCGAGAGAGAACATAGTATTGCTTTTACAGAGTTATTATTTTTGCTAATTCGTGAAATAGAAATTATACAATTTATAAAAAATTGTAATAAGCATCTGTATATTCTAAATTTGTCGAGAATTGTTTAATTATTTAATACCAAACTATTATGAAAAAGAAAAATACTCTATTTCTTACATTGGTGATGTTGTTGGGTTCGACAAATGTATTATTGGCACAATTGCCTGCATCCCCGGTAAATCTACAAGCCGATGTGGAGGGTTGTAAGGTGTCACTATCTTGGCAACGTGGTGGTGATGAAGGTTTGTTGACCTATGAAGGATTTGAAAGTGAAACATTCCCGACCGAAGGCTGGGAAACTAAAAAATTAAATACGACCGACTATCGCTGTTCATGGTTTCACTATCCGACCGACGATTTTATCGAGTTGGACAATTGGGACTATTATATTTATAATGGGGAAGGTAGTGCTATGGTCTATATGGATATGGGGTATCACGATGGTATTGCCTATAACCAAGATGAGTGGCTTATATCGCCGATATATGACAATGCAAGCTATCTCGACTTTTGGTATTATATCAATCCGATGATATTGGATTATGCTCAATATCCTGATTTTGTAGATAAATACTGTATAGAGATAAGTCATGATGGTGGCGAAAATTGGGAAACTATTTGGGACGTTCGTAATTATCATAATGGCTTAGATGGTTGGCAACAAGCCTCTATCTATCTTGGGGAGCCTACCCCCAATACTCGTATTGCTTTTCACGCCCAAAGTGATATGAGTAGCGAATGGTCAATGCTCTATTTTTCGTGGACTATTGATGATGTTGTGATTTCTTCGAATGGAGCATCGGCTGCAACCAAGCAAAGTATAAAGAAAAATAATTCTCGACATATAAGTGAGTCTATGCAATCTTATAAACCTTTTGTGAGCAAAGCCGACAAAAAGATTACACGTCAAAATAAAATTCAAGAAGATGTGATTGAACCATTATCTTATTATCAAGTCTATATTAATGGTGAGCTTATTGCAGACAAACTACTATCACTCGCATATGTAGATACAAGTGAGAAAGAAGCCGGTACATACACTTATGAAGTAAAGGCTGTCAATACAAGTGGTTCATCCGAATCTACCTCTGTAGAGGTAACCATAGCAGAGAGTACTTTTAATGCTCCCACTAATGTGAAAGTAACAAGTGAGTTTTTTGAAGAAGAGGGCTGGAGTGAAGTTATTATAACTTGGGACGCTCCCGAAGGTGATAGAAAACCTGCATATTATTCGATATATGTAAATGGAATTTTAGTGGGTGTTGAAGTCCCCCTCGGAGAGTTTGGTAATACTTGGGTGAAAAAAGGTGTTTACACATACGAAGTCGCAGCTGTTTATCTGTATCCTTATGGTGAGTCTGTGCGTGTGGGAGAACAAGTTGCCATAGAAACGCGTTGCACTCCAACCGATTTGGTTGCTACTTTAGATGTTGCGTCTAACAGTGTATTATTGTCGTGGAAAGCGGCGAAAGAAACAGATTTTGGCATTACTTCTTATAAAGTATATAGGGGAAATACCGAAATTGCCGAAATAGCATCCTCTGAAACTCCAACATATACCGATAGTAATATAGCAAATGGTTGCTATACTTATTCAGTAAAGGCATTGTATGACGACGGTTATCTTTCTCTGCCGATACAGCAGATCGTGACGACCGAAGATGTGGCTTTGATAGACCTGCCCTATATACAGAATTTCGATGGGAATCTTACTCCTGATAATTGGAAGACAGAGATGCTTAATGAGGTTGATCCTATGTACTATTGGCGATTTGATAATTGGTTTGACATAGAGTCGCCTTGTGCTAATGGTAATTTTGCGTCTATATCAAGCTTAGAAAGCGAGTTCGTCAATATTATCAGTTCGCTTACAACTCCCACATTTAATTGTTTGAATGTACCGGAGGGTGAGAAAGTGATACTCTCTTGTGCAATGGATTATTATTCGGAATGGGATATGTCATATATGTGTCTTGAAGTGTCGAACGATGGTGGTGAAACGTGGAATTTGTTTACCGATGTATATGCAACCGATATAGAAGATAATAAGTATGAGGTAGATGTTACATCTATTGCAGAAGGTAATACGCCGATGTTCCGTTTCGTTTATGATGGTTGTGGCGATGGTTATGTAGTTATAGATAATTTTAAAGTTGAGGTTACCGATGTTATGGGTGTCGATAAAGTTGACAAAAAGGGACTCTCCATAACCATGTGTGCCACAAATCAATTGAGAATTGCTTCAACATCTGTTATCGAAGATGTGAGGTTATACAATACTAATGGAATGTTGCTTGAAATGTATGCCGGTAACAAATCTGATAATTTGCTGTTGAATGTGGATAATTTGCCCGAAGGCTTATATATAGTTAAAGTTAAAGATGTTGAAAGAACTGAAATTGTAAAAATAGTTGTCAGATAATTTTTGTTGAATGTCTTAACAGATAACTTTGAGGCTGCGCTGAATTTTTCGGATTTTGCGCAGCCTTTTTTGTCGGTATATCAAAGAAACTTCACTCATGTGTGTCATAGGTTGCGCCATTATTTGCACATTTCGTTAAGATGGGCTATTTTTGTCTAACAATTTTTCAGTACACATATAACGAAGAGATACTATGAACACATTTAAGAAAATTGCAATAGCCGTAGTGATGGCTTTGTTGCTTGTATCGGGTCGTATGCAGGCGCAGGAGTATGTTCCTACAGCCGAGAATATGGCTGCCCGTAAGGAGTTTAGTGAGAGCCGTTTCGGTGTATTTATCCATTGGGGTATTTACAGCCTCTTTGCGCAAGGTGAGTGGTACTTGCAAAACTATCCTATCGACAAGTATGAGTATGCCAAGGCTGCCGATGCTTTCTATCCACACCGTTTCAATGCCAAGGAGTGGGTGTCGGCTATCAAGGCTTCGGGTGCAAAGTATATCTGTTTCACATCGCGCCACCACGATGGCTTCTCGATGTGGGATACCAAGCAGTCCGATTATAATATTGTAGATGCCACCCCCTTCGGTCGTGATGTTATCAAGGAACTTGCCGAGGAGTGTGAGCGGCAAGGTATAAAATTGCACCTCTATTATTCGCATATCGATTGGGGTCGCGATGACTATCCGATGGGTCGCACCGGTAACAAGGTTATCGGTCGCAATCGCGATAATGAGAATTGGCCTCAATACTACGACTTTATGAATAAGCAACTTACCGAGTTGCTTACCGAATATGGCAAGATAGGTGCTATATGGTTTGACGGACATTGGGATCGCGACCAAGATACCGTACCCTTCAATTGGCAACTCGATGAGCAGTATGCCTTGATACATCGTTTGCAACCTTCGTGCCTTATAGGTAACAACCACCATATTACGCCTCACGCCGGTGAGGATATTCAGATTTTTGAGCGCGATATTCCCGGTGAGAACAAGGCGGGATTGTCAGGACAAGACATCAGCCGCCTGCCTCTCGAAACGTGCCAAACAATGAACGGTATGTGGGGATATAAGTTGGTTGACCAAAATTACAAAAGTACCGAAACCCTCATTCGCTACTTGGTAAGTACTGCCGGCAAGGGGGCTAACTTGCTACTCAACGTAGGCCCTCAACCCAATGGCGAGTTGCCGGCTACTGCCGTTGCGCGACTGAAAGAGATGGGCGAGTGGATGTCTGTCAATGGCGAAACAGTGTATGGCACCGAAGCCGGTGATATTCCTGCGCAAGATTGGGGTGTGACCACTCGCAAGGGCAACCGTCTTTTCTTGCACATCTTCGACTTGCAGGATACCGAGTTGCTATTGCCACTCGACTGCAAGGTGGTGAAGGCATTTACATATACCGACAAACAACCCGTTAAATTCAAGAAAACCAAAGAGGGCGTGAAACTTACTTTCTCGCAAGCCCCCCAAGGAGTAGATTATATTGTAGAGTTGATAACCAAGTAACTACAGTATGGAACGAATACTTGAAGTGTGCGTAGGCAGTGTGGCGAGTGCAATCGCTGCGCGTGATGGTGGGGCTGTGCGTGTAGAGTTGTGCTCGGCTCTTGAGGTAGGAGGGGTAACGCCTTCGTTGGGACTTATGCGCGAGGTGCGTGCCATCGAAGGATTGAAACTCCATATACTCATACGCCCACGAGGAGGCGACTTCCTATATGATGATGCCGAGGTGGCTTGTATGGAGCAAGATATTATAGCAGCGCGTGAGTGTGGTGCCGACGGTGTTGTGATAGGTGCGCTTACTGCCGATGGCGATATAGATGTGTCGGTGTGTCACCGTCTTGTCGAGGCTGCCGGCAATATGAGTATCACGTTTCATCGAGCATTCGATATGTGTCGCGAGCCTATGCAGGCTCTCGACGATATAATAGCACTCGGCTGTAACCGTCTGCTTACTTCGGGACGTGCCGGTACGGCTGTTGAGGGTGTGCCGTTGTTGAAACAACTTGTTGAGGTTGCCGGCGATAGAGTGATAATTATGCCCGGTTGTGGCGTTAATGCCGATAATGCAAGTTACATATTGGATGCCACAGGAGCGTGTGAGATACACGCCTCGGCTCGTCGCAGTGTAGGTAGTGGTATGGTGTATCGGCACAGTGGCGTAAGTATGGGTAATAGCGAAAATGATGAATACGCTCGCAAGGAAACCTCCCTTGAGGAGGTGCAACGTATCGTGGCTGCGATAAAGCGATAATATTGTATAAATATTTGATAAGAGTATAAGAAAACCGACTCGCCAACATAATGTTGATGAGTCGGTTTCTCTTATCTTTAGTATTATTACTCTTCCGATAATTGGTTGATAACCTTGGCAAGTTGTTCGCCCATACCTATCGAGTAGCCTTGCGATAGGAATACGATGCGATTGAATGTATCGGCTACAATAATAATGGGTCGGTTGTTGCTCGACAACTTCATATTACTCTTTATAGCCTCAAATATCTTGTTGTTGATGTCGGTACCCATTACCACGGTAGAGGGCAGGTTGGCAAAATCATCGGCCTTGAAACGAGCAGCAGCATCGGCATCTTCAAATAAGAGTACTATTTTTTGTCCCCACTTTTCAAAGTCATCCTTGTAGGGCATCACGTCGCGCAAGAAGTGGTTGGATGGCTCGCTGTTGGGGTCGATAAGTGCCAAGATGTAGTAGCCACGACCAGTAGCCGATAGGAGCGACCCTACTTGTCCTGTAGCAAGGTTGTTGAATAGGCTTTCGCTGTTGAAGTTACCTATCACTTGCAGTTTATCTTCGCTTTGGCGCATTGTGAGCGCAGTTACAGCATTGCCACCGTCGGGTACTTGCACAAAATTGAGAGTCGCCAATACGCTGCCGTCGGCCATTCGTGTGCCGGTCATAAGCATATAATCGCCGGCATCTACAGTGGCACCATCGCGCAACAAGTTGCTCCAATTAGCACTCTCGGGGTAGTTTTGCAGTACCAATCGGCCATCTATAACACGCGATATAGAGAAGTGTGAGTAGTAGCGTGGATTATCAATGTAACGGTCGGGGGTATAAGTGGCAGTAAGTTTGCCGGTGGCTGTAGCAACTTGTTCGGTGGTAGCCTCAAAGTTTACATCGCGCCACTGTGAGCCATTCACAAGGTATTGAGTCTTGCCGGTAACCTCGTCGATGCGAGCCGGTATGCCCATACTGCGTGCAGCCGAAACGAAGAAGATGTCGCGTGAATGAGCATCGGTCATACGCAATTGCCATACACCACGAGGCGACATACAGAAGTGGCGAGGATTCCATTTGCTATCTACAGTAATGTTGTCGCGACACCATTCAACCCACTTTTCGGGGTTGGCTTGGTAGGTGGCTGCATCTTCGGCCGAAATTACCGAGGCAAAGAACGAGCGATAGGGAGTAAGCATTTCGTTGCTTACGCGAGGATTGAGTACATATTGATAGTAAAAATCCTCCTCGTTGTCGGTCGATATCCAAGCAGGGCAATGGTCGTTGAGTACCTCCATAGATACATCGCGACGGTCTTTTTCCGACATTTCAAACAGTACCTTCAATACTCTGTCGCGTTTGTCGGCAGGACACTCCGATAAGAATTGAGTAATAGTGGCGTGATTGCCTCGCGATTGCTTGATGAGTGTCGCTGTCAGTTGTGTATCCATACCCAACGATTGAGCCAAAGCAACAGCCTCCTCGTTGGTGGGGAATGTGGCAATATATGCATTGCGAATAGAGTCCTCCTCGGCAAAGCGTTTTTTGTTCAGTTCAATCTGCTCGGCTGTAAGTTCGGGTGTTGTGTTGCGCTCGACAGGGGGAACGATATCCATTGTAAGTGATGCTTGGTAACCGGCACATTTGTCGAGAACAATCTGCACGTTGTTATCTTTTCCGGCAGTCACTTTGCTGAAACCAAACATACCGTCTTTCGATGCCCATACCACCATATCGCCACAGCCTGTTGTAAATGATGTCTTGCCGTTCTCATCACACTCTTTGATTGCAGCCGAGTATATCTCGGCATAGTTGTAAATCTTAAACTCAACGGTAGCCTGTACCGGTGTGCCGGCCGTATCAACAACTTGTACGGTAGTAGTGGCAGTAGGAGCGTAGTTGGGAGTAACATTTATCTCGGTGTAGCAGGCGTTGCGACCCACAATCTCTTCATCGCCGTTGTAGTTGCCAAATACGTTGGTGTGCATAAGCATACCACGAGAGGCAGGAGCGTTGAACCAACCTAAATTGAGTACCGGCTCAGGCTCGCACGCACCCAAGAAGTACCATTTGCCATCGACCCAAGCCTCAACCCAAGCGTGGTTGTCGTCGGTGTGCGCCCAGCGTGGGGTATATACCTGTCGGGCAGGAATACCCATAGCACGCAGTGCCGAAACGGTAAATGTCGATTCCTCACCACAGCGACCGTATGCAGTGCGTATAGAGGCAAGAGGCGAACTTGTGCGTGCATCGGAAGGGGTATATGTAACCTTTTCGTGGCACCAATGGTTTATCTCAAGTACGGCATCGTACATCGATAGGTTTCTTACACGATCTTTTAACTCCTCGTAGAATACACTGCGACACTCATCGAGATTTTCGTTATTGACGCGCGCCGGTAGCACGAAATGAAGAAATTCTCTATCTGGAACACTCTTGCCCCAAGGCATTTCGGCACGCGCACGCAAGGCATAATCGACATTCATCAGGTGAAATTCGCTCGAATAATCGGTAATGTCGGGCAGAGGCATATAGGCATAAAGAAATTGCATTGCCTGCCGTTGTTGAGTTGATAAATCGGTGTTAAAGATGTCAAAATAGCCACACTCTTGTAGTGACTCGCTGCGATTTTCATAATCGCGTGTGAAAATTTCACTGTTTTCAAAACCCTCAGTAGTACATCCTATTAAGAGTAATAATGCCATAGATAGCATTATAAACTTGTTTGTGTGTTTATTCATAATATACTTGTTAAGTTTGCAATTATAATTCAAAGGTACGACAAAAAAATGAAAGCAAGTTGCTATGGGGTATAATATTGTTTGATTAATGCAAATTTGTTATACCTTTGCAGTAAGTCACAACGATATATTGCGCAGTAAAAGATGTAAGAATAAACTATGAAAAAGAGAATATTCCTTACCGGAGCCACCGGTGTGATGGGGTCGGCAGGATTGCAAGAACTGATAAAGTTGGGTGATGAATATGAGATAACCCTCCTTGTACGCCCCTCATCCAAGAATAAGAATAAAATGCAACAGTATGAAGCAATGTCGCAAGTGCGCATAGTGTGGGGCGACCTCACTTGCTACGAGGATGTGTTGCAAGGCGTGACGGGTGCCGACTATGTGTTGCACGTAGGTGGTATGGTATCGCCTAAGGCCGATAAATATCCCGAAAAAACACTCTATGTAAATGTTACGGCTGCCGAAAACGTGGTGCGTGCCGTGAAGGCTCAACCTAATGCCGATGATATTCGCACCGTATATATAGGTAGCGTGGCACAGACGGGACACCGTTGCCCTCCGGTACATTGGGGGCGTACGGGCGACCCGATATATGTGAGCGTATATGACCACTATGCAATGTCGAAGTGCTTGGCCGAGCGAGTATTTGCCGAGTCGGGCTTGAAGCATTGGGTAAGTCTGCGTCAAACGGGTATTCTCTATCCCGAGTTGATACTCAACGGTGCCGATCCCATAACCTTTCACGTTCCGGTAGATGGCGTGTTGGAATGGGCTACCAAAGAGGACTCGGGCCGATTATTGGCGCGCATCTGTGATACGGAATTGCCCGAAACCTTCTGGCGTCGATTCTATAATATAAGCAGTGGCGCATATTATAGGCTCACGCTCTATGAATTTGAGTCATTGCTGCTTAAGGCTCTCTCGTGTCCACCACCCGAGCAGGTGTTTGAGCGTAATTGGTTTGCCACTCGCAATTTTCACGGCTATTGGTTTAGCGATGCCGATGTGCTGGAAGATTATCTTCACTTCCGAGCCAATATACCTGTAGAGGAGTATTTCAACTCGCTGCGTAAGCAACTCCCCTCGTTCTTCTCGATGGCTCGGGTAGTGCCGGCCGGAGTTATCAAGAGCGCGATGGGTGTGCTTACACGGATGCGCCCCTTTGGAACGATGAGTTGGATAAAGGATAATGACAAGCAACGCATAACAGCCTACTTCGGCTCACGCGAAGCGTGGGAGAAACTGCCCGATTGGGAGCATACCGACCTGTCGCGCCCCGATGAGACGCCACGCTTGCTCAATCACGGATATAAGGAGACGAAGCCGATGAGCGAATGGTGCATCGAAGATATGCAACAAGCCGCTATGTGGCGAGGAGGTAAGTGCCTGTCGGAAACAATGATAGTGGGTGATGCCTATACGCCCCTCGAGTGGGAGTGCTACGATGGTCATAAGTTTATGGCCACACCGGCTCTTATCTTGTTGGGAGGCCATTGGTGTCCCGATTGTTTCCCTATGCCTTGGCAGTATGATAGAGAGGCACGTCATAACCCCTTCCTTGCGCAAGTGTGGTATGCAAGTCACGATAAAGAAGAGGATAATGTATATGACGCCTCGATTTTCGATGCATTTAAAAAGTAAAATAGAGAAGCAACCTTGTCGCAAGCAATGGTTGCTTTTTTATTTTTAATTTATTGGTAAAATTTATTATTAAAAAGATGTTTATTTCGTTATAAATGCCTACCTTTGCAATGCATTATGACAATGGAACACCTATTGTAAAAACCTTAATTACAGAAAGACACAATCTATTAATAAAACAATCAATCTTAAATAAAACGAAATTATGGAATTACCATTTGCAGAATCTTGGAAAATCAAGATGGTAGAACCCCTTCGCAAAAGTACTCGCGAAGAGCGTGAACAATGGCTCAAAGAAGCACATTACAACTTGTTCGGTTTGAAATCAGACCAAGTTTACATCGACTGTCTTACTGACTCAGGTACAGGCGCTATGAGCGACCGTCAATGGGCAGCAATGATGATGGGTGATGAGAGTTATGCAGGTTCTTCATCTTTCTTCCGTCTTAAAGACACAATCACTCGCCTTACAGGCTTTGAGTATGTAATCCCCACTCACCAAGGTCGTGGTGCTGAAAACGTACTTTTCAGCCACTTGGTAAAAGCCGGTGATATCGTTCCCGGTAACTCTCACTTCGATACTACAAAAGGTCACATCGAGAGCCGTAAAGCCTTTGCTGTTGACTGCACAATCGATGAGGCTAAAGATACTCAACTCGAGCATCCCTTCAAAGGTAATGTTGACCCCGCTAAACTTGAAAAAGTTTTGGCCGAGAACGCCGACAAAGTTCCTTTCATCATCGTTACTGTAACTAACAACACTGCCGGTGGTCAACCCGTTTCTATGGAAAACCTCCGTGCCGTAAAAGCAATTGCCGACAAATATGGCAAACGCGTTGTTTATGACTCGGCTCGTTTTGTTGAGAATGCTTACTTTATCAAAACTCGTGAGGCAGGTTACGCCGACAAGACTATCAAAGAAATCGTTAAAGAGATGTACACTTATGCCGATGCTATGACAATGTCGGCTAAGAAAGACGGTCTTGTAAATATGGGTGGTTTCATCGCTACTCGTCACGAAGACCTCTACGAAGGTGCAAAACGTTTCTGTATCCCCTTCGAAGGTTTCTTGACATACGGTGGTCTTAACGGTCGTGATATGGACGCTCTTGCTGTAGGTCTTGATGAAAATACCGAACTCGACAACATCGAAACTCGTATCAAACAAGTTCAATACCTCGCTGCTCGCCTCGATGAGTATGGTATTCCTTACCAACGTCCCGTAGGTGGTCACGCTATCTTCGTTGATGCCGACCGCGTACTCACTAACGTTCCCAAAGAAGAATTCCCCGCACAAACTCTCGCTATCGAACTTTATCGTGAAGCAGGTATCCGTGGTTGCGAAATTGGTTACATCCTTGCCGACCGTGATCCCGTAACTCGCGAAAACCGTTTCGGTGGCCTCGACCTCCTTCGTCTTTGCATCGCTCGTCGTGTATATACTAACAACCATATGGACGTAATCGCCGCTGCGTTGAAGAATGTATTTGACCGTCGTGACGAAATCAAACACGGTGTGAAAATCGTGTGGGAAACTGAACTTATGCGTCACTTCACTGTGAAACTTGCTCCTGTTGAAGAATAATTAACAGCATAACTTTTAGTTTCAGAATATATAAAAACCTGCCGGCATTGTCGGCAGGTTTTTTGTTGACTCGATGTCGTGTATATACTTGTAGCAGAAAGATATTAGTAATTATCTCTTTTAGGTTCGAAGTAGGCTTGAGCGACAAGACAAGCCGGACACACAACAGGAGGCTTTACACCCTCGTATATGTAGCCACAGTTGCGACATTGCCACGTTATGGTGTCGGCACGCATAAACATACTGCCATCTTCGAGTCGTTGCAACATACGGCGATATCGCCATTCGTGAAAAGCCTCTACCTCGGCTATCTTCTTAAAGGCAGCGGCTACGTCTTTAAAGCCCTCATCGATGGCCGTTTGTTCAAAATCGAAGTAGAGTGCGCTCCACTCCAATTTTTCGCCTTCTGCGGCTTCGAGCAGGTTTTCGGTTGTTGTGCCTATGCGACCTGCCGGATATTCGGCTGTGATAGTTACCATACCACCATCGAGAAACTTGAAGAATCGCGAGGCGTGGGCATACTCCTGTTCGGCTGTTTCGGCAAAGATGCCCATAATTTGTTCATAACCTTCTTGCTTGGCTACCTCGGCAAAGAGGTTGTAACGGTTGCGAGCCTGCGACTCGCCGGCAAAAGCCTTTAGCAAATTTTGCTCTGTTACTGTTCCGTGAATGTTTTTCATTGTCTGTAATTTTCTGTAATCTTCTCATAATAACACCTTGTAAGCAAAATTGTTGAGCGAAAGTTTATTTTTGTACGCTTTGTGTGGTATGATGATTTTTTAAAGATGTGAGTACAACGTTTTTGATAAAAATTTATGTTATTAGTGGGTTTTTCTATAATTTTGTGCAATAATAGAATTGATAATGGTTATTGACATAAATAGATATCTTAAATTTCCTCTCTTGTTCTTAACTCTCTTGTTGGGTTTTACATCGGCTATGGCTCAAGATAGAGAGGTGTTGGCGCATATTGTTACCGATGTTGCTACCCAAGAGGGGGTGTTGGTGCGATTGGATAAGAATACCTCTACCCGTTATACCCAACTTATGTCGTTAAACGGTTGCGTGGGTGTCTTTTGTGAGGATGACTATTATGTAGCCTTCAAATCGGGTAATACCGATAATACTTCGCTATATACGGTTGCCAACATTTCATCGGCCTCTGCCACTGAATATTCTACCGATTATGCCCATTATATGCAACCGTTGTCGGCCATATATCATCCTACCGACAGCGTGATATATGTTATTTATCGCGATAGTGATGCCGGTGGGTATAAGTGGCAATCTTTGCGCTTCAATCCCGAATCTGGGGTCGATGTGCTTACATCGAGCGAGCAGCCCGGCGTAGAGTTATCCAAGCCCTATTATGCAATGTGTGTTACGCCCGAAGGTGTGATATATGGCTTTGGAGCCGATGCTGCGCTCTATATTATTGATAGAACTACCGGCGAGGGTGAAAGACTCTTTTCGACAGGGTCGGTAGGAAAGGAGCAGCAATCGGCGTGGTATGATGATGAGAATGGTGTGATTTATAGGGCTGTGCCTTCGAGTGTGGGTGTGACAATTTATATGTATAATCTTGCTGATAAGAGTGAACGTTTTGTCAAGATATATACATCGGTGTCGGCCATTGTCGCTATGTCGCCCTATGTTGAAAGTGATGAGGTGGCATTACCTCAGCCCCCTCGCAATCTATATGTGTTAATTGCCGAAGGTGCAAATAATGGTACTCTCTTCTTCAAGGCTCCTCAATCTGATATTAATGACAGACCTTTGGAGGGTACAATTACGCATTTTATCACGCTTGATAAAGTGCCATTTGATACAATCCGATTGACCCCCGATGAGCAATATAGTAAGGAGTATATCTTCCGTGATGGAGAGCATACAATATCGGTTGTTGCATCGAATGAAGTAGGAAAAAGTACGGCTTCGGAATTTGGCTTTTTTGCAGGCTTTGACATTCCCAAGCCGGTGAGTAAGGTATATGTCACTTGCGATTTTCCTTATGTCGATATAGCGTGGGAGCAACCACGAGGTATTCACAACAAAGCCGTCGATGTCGATAAACTACGATATCGAGTGGTACGTTATCCCGATGCTGTATTGGTGGCCGATACAGTGGCTACACAAGTGCGTGATTCGCTCGATATGGTAGCCGGTGTTTATTATTATGGAATTACGGCATATCTGCCCGATTATGAAACCAATCAAACTTACACCGACTCTTTCTTTTACGACTGCGCTTCGCAAGTGCCGTATATACAAAATGAGTGGAGTGAAGATATGCTTTACAACTTTATTGTAGAGGATGCCAACGAAGATGGTGCTACTTGGGGGTATTGGGAAACGGCCTCGGGTGCAAAGACAATGCGTTATCTCTATAGTTCGGTGAATGCCGCCGATGATTACCTCTATTTCCCCAAGTTGCAGTTAGACGGCAATTGCTACTATGAGGCTACCATATATATGCACGCCGGCAGTGAAAAGTATGATGAGCATTTCTCTATAGGAGTTGCACCTGCCGATGATACATCGCAACGACGTGACATACTTGCCGACCAGACGTGCCGGGGTAAGCGTAGTGTGCCATATAAAGTAGGCTTTACGGTGGCTCAGGATGGCGCATATCGACTGTATGTACATTGTACATCGCCTGCCAATCGCCATATGTTGCACATCGATAGTATAGCGATTGATGTTTCGGGGCGTAGCGACGTACCTGCGGCAGTAACAAATATGATGCTGACCCCCGATTATAACAATCCTCATATTGTTACAATAGATTTTGTTGCACCTACTCATTGTGCCAACGGCTCATTGTTGGAAGATAATATCGAAGAGATAACTATATATCGCAATGATGTGCCTATATACACTTATGAACAACCGGCTGTGGGTGTTGCTCTTTCATATCGTGATTCGGTACGCGATATAGCAACTTATAACTATAAGGTGGTGGCAACCAATGCATGTGGAGTAGGCAACGAGAGTGTACAATCGATAGTACGAGGTGTTGCATCATACCCTTATAAGCACGACTTTGTCGATGGCATAGGATACTTTACAGTTAATGATAATAATGCCGACGGTGTGACTTGGCACTATTATGATGATCGTTTTATGGGTTGTATGCGCTATATGTCGAGTGAACTGAATAATGCCGATGATTGGCTCATTTCGCCTCCAATATATCTCTCGGACAGCATACGTTATCAAGTAGAATATAGTTGTTGTGTGGGATTGAGTATATACCCTGAGTCGATGCGTGTTATGATGGGACGTGTTCCACGCCCCAATGATATGTCGGTTGTGATAGATGAATTATTGGATTTTACATTTATAAACGACACTACTATCATTGCACCTTTCGATGTACCTTTGTCGGGGAATTACTATATAGGCTTTCAAGCATCCGGTCGTGCCGATAGTTATTCTATATTATTGCGCAACGTAGCCGTAAACAAGTATTACCCGGCTTCGGCTACATTGAATAGCAATGATGAAGTCAGGGTGTGGGGCGCAACCGGTTGTATTATGGTACAAGGCAGTGCCGATACAGTGATAGAGGTGTACAATCTTTCGGGGCTTATGGTGGGAACGTTTACCACAACAACGATGCCCTATAGTTATCCTATATCGGCAGGAGTATATATGGTGCGATGTGGTAAAGATGTTACGAAAGTCGTAGTTCGATAGCAACAGTATCTATCGCCACCCCCCCTCAATCAGAAAAATTATCTCTTTTTCGCAGTTACTTGAGCAACGATGCTTTGTGCAGCACGTTGTGGTGCACCCGGTTGTCCCAATCGGCGAGCCACCTCATCGTAACCTTCGCTGATGCGTTGATATACCTCGCGATTGTGCAGTATCATATTCAATTCGTGGCATATACGGTCGGGGGTACAGTGGTGTACAAGCAGTTCGGTTACCACCTCTTGGTCGGCAATAAGATTGACTAACGAAACGAAACGTACCTTGAGCCAATTCTTGAATAGGTCGTAAACGAGTTTGCCTCCGGGCATAGCGTAGCACACTACTTGAGGAACACGCAGGATGGCTGTTTCGAGTGTGGCTGTACCCGAGGTGACAAGTGCTGCCGAACTTTGTGCCAGCAGTCGGTAGGTAGCATCATATACAACCGAAACATTCCCTTTTTCGAGATATGTTTCATACTCCTCGGGAGTAATACCCGGTGCGCCGGCTATGACAAGTTGGTAGTCGGTAAAATCTTTTGCGGCATCAATCATCAGGGGCAGATTGCGACGAATCTCGGCTTTGCGACTACCGGCCAACAATGCAATGATAGGCTTATCTTGCAGATGTTGAGATGCGATGAATTGTGCAAAAGTTTCATTGGCATAAGGCCGTATCGACAATTCATCGACGGTGGGGTTACCTACATAGGTGATGCGATAGTGGTGACGACGGTAGAAATCGACCTCAAACGGCAGTATCGAATACACCATATCGACATACTTGCGTATATCTTTGATGCGATACTCCTTCCAAGCCCACAACTTGGGCGATATGTAGTAATAGACAGGTATGCCGAGTTCTTTCTTGACATACTTGGCTACCTTAAGATTGAAACTCGGATAGTCGATAAGGATGACAGCATCGGGTTGCCATGACTTGATGTCGCGCTTGCAGTTGGCAAGGTTGTTGAGTATGGGGCGTAGGTGTGCAATGACCTCGATAAATCCCATATATGCCATTTCTCGGTAGTGTTGTACACACGTCCCTCCCACAGCGGCCATCATATCGCCACCGTAGAAGCGAAATTGCGCTTGCTCATCTTCGCGAGTTATGGCTGCCATAAGGTGTGAGGCGTGGAGGTCGCCCGATGCTTCGCCTGCTATCAAATAATACTTCATCTCTCTTACTTCTGTTTTGCGTGACAAAAGTACAAAAAACAGCGCAACTCTTTGTGTAATAACAATGCAAATAGACTTAAGAAATATAAATAGGGGTGTAAAAGGTACTGTAATGAGTGTGAGCGATGGGTGGAGTTGTACAATAAAAGTATAAAAATAGCGTTAGATAATATATGAAAAAGAAATTTCTACCTCTCTATATGCTGTTGTTATGCCTTATGGGGCTGTTTACGGCTTGTATCGACGACGATTTCACTACATCGCCCAATGATGTGCTGACATTCTCGACCGATACAATCAACTTTGATACTATTTTTACTGACTTGGGAACGCCCACTCGCAGGCTCAAGGTGTTCAATAACAGTGATAAGTCATTGCGAATAAGTTCTATCACGCTGGGGAAAGGCAGTTCTTCGGGATTTATAGTCAATGTTGACGGGTTGTCGGGTACATCGTTTACCGATACCGAGATAAGGGGTAATGACAGCCTTTTTGTTTTTGTTATGGCAAATGTGGTGGAGAATGGTCAGTTGCAACCCATAGAGGCGCGTGACTCGTTGGTGTTTGTTACCAATGGTGTAACGCAGCACGTCAAGTTGCTTGCGCAGACATTGGATGCCAAGCGATTGAGAGGCGTTGTAGTCAATAGCGATACACTGCTTACTGCCGAGAAGCCCTTTATCGTGTATGATTCGTTGGTCGTAGCACCTACGGCAACACTTACCATTGAGCCGGGTGCTACCTTGCACTTTCATAATGGAGCCTCGCTTGAGGTGTATGGCAAACTCATAGCCGAGGGGCTGCCCGGTGTGCCTGTAACCCTGCGAGGTGACCGTCTTGATCGTATGTTCGATAATCTGCCATACGATTATTTGGCAGGTCAATGGGGAGGTATTCGTTTCCACGAAGGTAGTTTCGATAATCGCCTTACGCACGCGCGAGTGCGAGGAACAACGTGGGGTATTGTGTGCGATTCGACCGATGTGCAGCGTACTACTCTCTCTATCTACAACAGTATAATTCACAACTCTACCGAAAATCTTATCGATATAGCCTGCGCCCGCGTAGATATAGTCAATAGTGAGTTGTCGGATGCCGGCAGGTCGGTATTGTCGCTGCATAAAGGCGTGGTGGATGTAACTCACTGTACCATTGTCAACTACTATTTCTATGATATTATTAAGGGTTCTATCATCCATACTCCCACTTGTGAGGAACTGATAGAGTGGCAGGTGCATCTGGCACTCAACAATTGCCTCATTGCCGGCAGTGCATCGCCCCTCTCCGAAGGCGACTTTACGGGGAGTGATGTCTATCTGAATAGTTGCCTTATAGCCGGTGTTGAGGGAACAGACGACCTTAACTTCATCCATACGATGTGGAATGGCGAGCCTAAATTCTGGCTGATAGATAAGGAAAATTATCTGTACGATTATCGTATCGGCTCGTCGGAATCGGATGCGATAGGTTGGGGTGCTGTAACGTATGTCAATGACTCTACAGCCACCGATATGTATGGAGTGAGTCGTTCCGAGCGTATCGATGTAGGTGCCTATCAGTTTACTGCCAATTCACCCTCATACGAGGAGAAAGATGCTTCGTTATAATCCCTTCTTGTAGTATTTGCAAGCCTCTCGCAGCCCACACTCCAAGCATAGTGGGCGACGTGCCTTGCACACATAGCGACCGTGCAGTATGAGCCAATGGTGCGCCTTGGGGATAAGTTCCTCGGGGATGTGCTTCACGAGTGTGCGCTCTGTCTCCAACGGAGTCTTTGAGTTGTTGGTAAGTCCTATGCGATTGGCTACACGAAAGACGTGTGTATCGACAGCCATAGCAGCCTTGCCCCACACAACCGATGCTATTACGTTGGCCGTCTTGCGTCCCACACCGGGCAGTCGTTGCAAGGTGTCAACATCCGATGGTACTACACCACCAAACTCCTCTACCAGCATACGAGCCATACCGGCCAAGTGTCGAGCCTTATTGTTGGGGTACGACACACTTTTGATGTATTCATATATCGCTTCACTGCTTGCTTGTGCCATATCCTCGACGGTGGGATATGCCTCAAAGAGTGCGGGGGTAATGAGGTTTACACGTTTGTCGGTACATTGAGCCGACAAGATAACAGCCACCAACAATTCGTAAGGGTTGTTATAATGTAGTTCGGTTTCGGCAACAGGCATATTGCGCGTAAACCACTCGATTATGTAGTGGTAGCGTTGTGCAAGGGTCATAGGTGTGTAGTTTATTTGAAAAAGACCTTAAAGAGCAGTTGAGTCTTTAAGGTCTTTGTTTATTTGATACTTGATAGTGTTATTATCTTGCCGACTCAAACTCCTCCAAGAAGCGAACGTCGTTTTCCGAGAAGAGTCGAAGGTCTTTAACTTGGTATTTGAGGTTGGTGATACGCTCTATACCCATACCGAGTGCATATCCACTATATACCTTGCTGTCGATGCCGCAAGACTCCAATACATTGGGATCGACCATACCACAACCTAAAATCTCAACCCAACCGGTGTGCTTACAGAAACTACAGCCCTTGCCACCACATAGGTTACAAGAGATATCCATCTCGGCACTTGGCTCGGTGAAGGGGAAGTATGAGGGACGCAGACGTATCTTTGTTTCATTACCAAACATCTCTTTGGCAAAGAACAAGAGGGCTTGCTTGAGGTCGGCAAATGATACATTCTTATCGACATAAAGCGCCTCTACTTGATGGAAGAAACAGTGTGCGCGAGCCGAAATGGCTTCGTTACGATATACACGACCCGGGCAGATGATGCGAATGGGTGGTTGTGTATGCTCCATAACGCGAGTTTGCACCGATGAGGTGTGTGTACGCAACAAAACATCGGGCGAGCGTTGTATGAAGAATGTATCTTGCATATCGCGAGCAGGGTGGTCATCGGCAAAGTTGAGCGATGAGAATACGTGCCAATCATCCTCAATCTCCGGACCTTCGGCGATTGAGAAACCCAAGCGTGCAAAAATTTCGCATATCTCGTTGCGAACAATCGAGAGAGGGTGGCGAGTACCACTCCACACAGGATATGCTGTGCAAGTAAGATCTATCTTGTCGCCATCACCGGCTTTATCTTCAATAGCCTCGCGTAAGGCTGTGAAATGCTCGTTGGCAAGTTCTTTCAACTCGTTGATGCGTTGACCTACTTCGCGTTTTTGCTCGGCAGGAACATTACGAAAGTCGTTGAAAAGTTGCGAAATAATACCTTTTTTCGACAAATATTTAAGGCGAATAGCCTCCAATTCGGCCTCGTTGGCTGCTGTTAAGGCAGCAATCTCTTGTTTGAGTTCTTCTATCTTGTTCAGCATAAAGCAATATTTACATATTAAGCGTTGCAAATTTAATAATAATGTGGCTAATATCGTATAAATAAGGGGCGAAAACTTTCTCTGAATTTGTTGTTGCGATGAAATATATAATAATAGTAGGCGCTTAAATGATGATTTGATAAAAAATTACACTCTAATGGATAAAAAATACATACGATAATTGTTATATTTGTGCCATATTTGCATATCCCAAATTACCATAAAAACCGTAATAACACTATTAACCTTAAAATATTAGTAATATGAAGAAATCATTACTTTTTGCTGCTTTTGCAGCGTTTGCAATGTGTGCGCAAGCACAAGATCCTGCTGAATGGACTTTCAATGCCGAGAATGTTGAGGTCGGATCTTATGCACCCGGTACCGATGTTGTAAGTGGTATCTATACATTTACTTGTACCAAGAAATCTTGGGATGTTGATGCTAATAATGCGCGTTTTAGCAACGATACTACTGTTGTTTATCCCCAACGTATCAAGGCTAAAGGTAAAGATTGTATTATCAAAATCGAGGCTCCCTCGGCCGGTACACTCATTTTCGGTGCTCGTACCGGTAGCAATAGCGAAACTACTCGTACACTTGTGGCTACTCAAGCCGGTGCCGAACTCTACAATGCTGTCGTTCAAGAGGCCGATACTATGGAACACGAATATGGTGTAACTCCCAAGGCTTACTATACTACCAACGTTACTGTTCCCGCAGCCGGTACAGTTGAGGTTTCTATGCCTACCGGTAACTTGAACTACTACTTCATTCAATTTACTGCCGAGGCTGTAGAAGACCCCGAAAAGCCCGATACTCCTGACACCCCCGATACCCCCGATACTCCCGTAGATCCTCAACCTACCGAAGATAACATCTTGAATCCTGCCCTTCTCACAGCAGGCGACTATGCCGAAACTACAACATTTGGCATCTACACAATGGTTGTTGTTCCCGGTACTGAGGAAACCAAACCTTGGACTATCGATACAAGCAACGCTCGTTTCAGCCACGACCCCGATACTCAATTTACTCACCGTTTCAAACCCAATGGTAAGAACAATTACATCAGCGTAGCCGTTCCCGAAGCCGGTTCTCTTACTATTTGCGCACGCACAGGTAGTTCTTCGGCAACCGATCGTAATATGGTAGTTGCTCAAGGCGAAAATGTATTGTTCGATGAGTTTATTACCGATGAGTTGGTACCCAATGATAACTACTCGAAAGTTTACAAAACATCTGTAGTAAAAGTTCCTGCTGCCGGTGAGGTTACTATTACCAACCCCGTAAACTCTATTAACTACTACTATATCGAGTTTAAATCGGATGCCGGTGTGAAACACGTTTTCGACCTCAACAAAGTATTTATGAGCAATAATGTTGTTGCTGCTGCCGGTGCCGAGAAGGTGTTGGTATATGATGCAACAGGTCGTTTGGTACGCGTTGCCAATGCTCAAGAGGTTGACCTCAGCAAGGTTGCAGGTGGTATCTACATCGTGAAGGCTGTTTATGCCAACGGTGAAACTCAAACTCTCAAAGTTCGCAGATAATACTACCGTATTTTAATCATAAGGTATGGGTTGTATCGGTAAGGTACAGCCCATATTTTCTATAACTTGCGATTGCAAGATATATTTCGTATTTTTGAACATCGTAAACCCCGCAACCTGATATTGTTATGAAAAACTCGCTTGTAACTCTTCTCTTTATCGCATCGGCAGCACTGTGTGCTATGGGAAACAACTATGTGTCGCAAGTATGGTGTGCCGACTTGGGCAATGGTGAGTATCAAAATCCGATACTCTATGCCGACTATTCCGACCCCGATGTGTGTCGTGTGGGCGAGGATTATTATATGACGTCATCGAGTTTCAACTGTGTGCCGGGTTTGCAAATTCTTCATTCACGCGATCTTGTCAATTGGCAGATAGTGGGTGCTGCATTGCCTTGGGGTAATGTACCTGCCGACAAGTATGGGTCTGTACAACACGGCTGTGGCGTGTGGGCACCTTCTATACGGTATCATAATGGCTTGTTTTACATCTTTTGGGGTGACCCCGACGTGGGTGTTTTTATGACTTGTACTGCCGACGTGCGAGGTACTTGGAGTGAGCCTGTGCTTGTCAAGGAGGGTCGGGGATATATCGACCCTACTCCCTTGTGGGATGATGATGGTCGTGTGTATATGGTACACGGTATTGCCGGTAGTCGTGGAGAGTTGAAGAGTGTGCTGTTTGTTTGCGAGTTGTCTTCCGATGCCGCGAGGGCTGTTACCGAGAGTCGTATTGTTTTCGACGGTCACGAGCGACATACCACTATCGAGGGCCCCAAGTTCTATAAGTATAACGGTTATTACTACATCTTTGCACCGGCCGGAGGCGTGCCTACCGGTTGGCAGACAGTGCTGCGAGGCAAATCGCCCTACGGGCCGTATGAGGACCGTATCGTTATGTCGCAAGGCTCAACAACAATCAATGGTCCACACCAAGGTGGTTGGGTGGATACTCCTACCGGTGAGCATTGGTTTGTACATTTTCAAGATGTAGGAGCATACGGGCGATTGGTGCATCTGCAACCTATGTCGTGGAGTGCCGATGGCTGGCCTGTGATAGGTCGCGATACCGATGGCGATGGCTGTGGCGAGCCTGTAGCACGTTTTCGTAAGCCCGATGTAGGTGCTGTATATGCCATAAACAATCCCCAAGAGAGTGATGAGTTTGACACTAATAGACTCGGATTGCAGTGGCAGTGGCACGCCAATTATGATCATCGTTGGCACTTCTGTGATGCTGCCAACAGTCGTTTGCGCCTATATTCGTTTGCTGTACCCGAAGGGTATAAAAACCTATATGATGTGTCAAACCTACTCTTGCAGAAAACGCCAGCCAAAGATTTTACCGTTACAACCAAGTTGACATTCTCTCCCTCAACCAAGTACAAGGGCGAGCGTACCGGCCTGCTCGTTATGGGGCTTGATTATGCAGGGTTGATATTGGAAAACGGTGCCGATGGCATCACGCTATCGCAAGTAGCGTGCCGAAAAGCCGATAAAGGCACACCCGAAAGAGTCGTTGTATCGCAACTATTGTCGAGTCAAACGGTTTACTTGCGTGCAACATTCCGAGATACAGGGCGTAAGATACTCAAAAGCGAGGGCAGTGCCGATATGATTGTTGAGGTCACCTTCCATTACAGCCTCGATGGGAAGAAATATATGCCTATAGGTGATACCTTTACGCTGCGTGAGGGTAAGTGGATAGGTGCCAAGGTGGGAACATTCTGTACACGTCCCTGCATCAAGAGTAACGATGGTGGTTGGGTCGATGTCGATTGGTGGCGTGTAGAGCCGTAATCAAGTGCTATTGAGGGATAGAATCTCTCTGTGACATCTTTATGAGGGTTTCTTGGGTAAGTTCACCCTTCATATATATCAGGCAGGTATTCTCTTTGTCAAGGGTTGCCACGATAACCTCCTCGATATAATCGCCTTTTGTTTTCATAAAGACGCGAGAAAGTGCATCGTTCTCCGCGGTTTCCTCTACGGGCTTTTCAAATCCGTTTATCTCTACGCCCGATATTCTCTCGGTGAAGCGTTGTATATCTTCTTGGCTACACTCGCCCAAGAAAAACATTCTCATAGAATTTACCTGCTTGAGCATCTCTTTGCTGTTGTCGGGGGCTGCCACTCGGGCTATAGACATCATAAAGGGATTAATCTTAATATCTTTGACGTGTTCTATCTTTTCAACCTCCTTGAAAAGTTCTTTGGTGGTGACTGTCTGTATCTCCTGTGCGTGGGCAGCCATAGCACACAACAGTGTGAATAATATAAAATATAACCGTTTCATTTATAAATAAGTCTTGATGTAATAACAGCGTGCAAAAATAGTCAAAATTTGCAACATATAGTAGCATTTCATACAAGGCAAAAGAGGCTGCACCTGAATTTAACATCTTGGTGCAGCCTCTTATTCATTATGTGGGTACTTATTGTACGGCAGGTTTGTGTACGGGTTTCTCAAGTCCCGGAATGCCTACAAACTTCACATCAAACACAAGTGTCGAATAGGGTAGTAGGATGTCGGAGGTATAAGAGCCACCATATCCACAATCGTAGGGAATGATAATCTCGCAATGATCGCCAACGTGCATATTAGTGAGGGCGATAACCCAACCTTTTATGTTGTTCGACAGTTTCGAACGATATATACCATCGCCGTGTGCAGTCATATCGAATGAGTCGTCAAATACCTCTCCTTCATAGGTTGTTCCCTCGTATATTACATCTACATAACTTGTAGAGTAGGGCTTGGGGGCATCTTGGGTAAGAGAACGATCATTGTACCAACGCATCAAAATGGTAGCATCGGCATCCCAAGAAGGTGTGACGCGCGTATATTTGAGCGAGCCATCTTCAAGTGTTTCGGCATATTTCTCTTCGTAGAAACTTTGGTTGTTCTTGCGCCATTCGGCATACTCTTCCCAATAGTTTACAGGTTCCTCTTCGTCTTTTTTGTCTTCGCACGAGAGGAGTACACAGGGGAGCGACAGGAGCAATACAGCCCACAATAATATTTTCTTCATTCGTCGATTTTTTGACATTATGCGATGTTACTAAAATTCCACAACGGGAGCCTTTTCGCTACCGGCCTCGGCTGCAAATTGAGGCTTGGCATCGAAGCCGAATATCTTGGCTGTGATAATGCCGGGGAACTTGCGTATCATTGCGTTGTATGAGGCTACCATTTCGCTGTAGCGACCACGCTCGGTCGAAATGCGGTTTTCGGTGCCTTCGAGTTGGGCTTGCAAGTCACGGAAGTTCTCGTTGGCTTTCAAGTCGGGATAGTTCTCGGTAATAGAGAGTAGGCGACCCAATGCTTGGCTCAACTCGCCTTGTGCCTCTTGGAACTTTTGCAAACTCTCGGCATCGAGGTTTTCGGCATCTACTGTCATTTGTGTAGCCTTGCTGCGAGCCTCAACCACTGCCTCGAGTGTGCTTGACTCGTGTGCTGCGTAACCTTTAACTGTATTTACAAGGTTGGGAATAAGGTCGGCACGACGTTGATATTGATTTTCGACCTTGGCCCATTGAGCATTTACACCCTCTTCGGCCTCTACCATACTATTGTAATCGCACGATGTGAGCGATGCTGCCAACGCTACTATTGCGATAATATGAATAAAAAATCTTTTCATAACTCTTTTATATTTAAGTGTTTATTATTTTGCTATCTTTTGCAACAAACTACGGAAACTTACCTTCTCGCCAATGAGAGCGTGCAACTCATCGATCGATACACGATGTTGCTCCATACTGTCGCGTTCACGCAATGTTACGGTATTGTCCTCGAGGGTTTGGTGGTCAACAGTGATGCAGAAAGGAGTACCTATGGCATCTTGACGGCGATAACGCTTGCCGATAGAGTCTTTCTCATCATATTGGCAACGGTAGTCGAACTTCAATAGGTTGATTATCTCGTTGGCTTTCTCGGGGAGGCCATCCTTGCGTACAAGAGGCATAACGGCAACTTTCACAGGGGCAAGAGCGGCAGGCAATTGCAATACTACGCGCACCTCGCCGTTTTCAAGTTGCTCCTCTTTGTAAGCAGCGGCCAATACGCTGAGGAACATACGGTCAACACCGATAGATGTTTCGATAACATAAGGTACATACGATTTGTTGAGTTCGGGGTCGAAGTATTGTATCTTCTTGCCTGAGAATTTCTCGTGTTGACTCAAGTCAAAGTCGGTACGCGAGTGAATACCCTCAACCTCTTTGAAACCGAAGGGCATTTCAAACTCGATATCGGTAGCGGCATTGGCATAGTGTGCCAATTTTTCGTGGTCGTGGTAGCGATACTTGTGGTCGCCAAGACCGAGTGCCTTGTGCCAGCGCAGACGGAATTCTTTCCAATGGTTGAACCATTGCATCTCCTCGCCGGGGCGCACAAAGAATTGCATCTCCATTTGCTCAAACTCGCGCATACGGAAGATGAATTGTCTTGCTACAATCTCATTACGGAAGGCTTTGCCTATTTGTGCTATACCAAAGGGGATGCGCATACGGCCTGTCTTCTGTACGTTGAGGAAGTTCACGAAGATACCTTGTGCTGTTTCGGGGCGCAGATACACCTTCATTGCACCATCGGCAGTAGAGCCCATATCGGTCGAGAACATCAAGTTGAATTGACGTACATCGGTCCAATTCTTGGTGCCACTGATGGGGCATACAATCTCTTGGTCGATGATAATTTGTCGTAACTCCTCAAGGTTCATATCGTTCATTGCTTGGGCAAAACGTTCGTGGAGGGCGTCGCGCTTGGCTGCATTCTCCAGCACGCGAGGGTTGGTTTCGCGATACATCTTCTCATCGAAACTCTCGCCGAAACGTTTGCGAGCCTTCTCTACCTCTTTGTCTATCTTTTCATCGTACTTGGCGATGCAATCTTCAATGAGTACATCGGCGCGATAACGCTTCTTCGAGTCACGGTTGTCAATCAAAGGGTCGTTGAATGCATCGACGTGTCCCGATGCCTTCCAGATAGTGGGGTGCATAAAGACAGCCGAGTCAATACCCACGATGTTGTCGTTGAGCAGTGTCATACTGTCCCACCAATAACGCTTGATGTTGTTTTTCAACTCAACACCCATTTGACCGTAGTCATATACTGCTGCCAAACCATCATATATTTCGCTCGAAGGAAATACAAAGCCATACTCTTTGCAATGCGATACCAATTTCTTGAAAACGTCTTCTTGTGCCATATTATTCTTGATAATTTATTGTCTATAAACTATAAGTTGCAACATTCGCAACTCAAATTAAGGTGCAAAGTAAGTGATTTTTTTCGATTTAATTTGTATTTTTGCACTGGCTTGTTAGTTTTCCGATACAAAAAAAACTAAAACGTGCCAAATATGGCTTTTTGTGTCGGTGTAACAGCCCCTATTCGATACCCCAAAAACCGTAATTTCACTACCAATGAGTGACGAAGAAAAAGATATAATCAACCGACCCGAATCAGATGAGGCTGTTAACCTTACATCGGAAGATAGTGCTACCGTGAGCAAAGTACCTGCAGGTGATGATACCAAGTTGCATCTGTCGGGAATGTATCGCAATTGGTTTCTCGAGTATGCATCGTATGTAATACTTGAGCGTGCCGTGCCACACCTCGCCGATGGCTTGAAACCTGTGCAACGTCGCATCTTGCACGCTATGAAGTTGCTTGAAGATGGTCGCTACAACAAGGTGGCCAATGTGATAGGCTCTACAATGGCTTTTCACCCTCACGGCGATGCCTCTATTGGCGATGCTCTGGTGCAGTTGGGTCAGAAAGATTTGCTTATCGACTATCAGGGAAACTGGGGTAACGTACTCACAGGCGACAGTGCTGCGGCTCCTCGTTACATCGAGGCTCGTTTGTCGAAGTTTGCGCTTGAGGTGGTATATAGCCCCAAGGTAACCGAGTGGCAACTCTCGTACGATGGTCGTAAGAAGGAGCCTGTTACCCTGCCGGTTAAGTTCCCATTGCTCCTTGCTCAAGGTGTTGAGGGTATTGCTGTGGGTCTTTCTTCAAAGATATTGCCTCACAACTATAACGAGTTGCTCGATGCCGCAATAGCCTACTTGCGTGGCGAAGAATTCCGTTTGTATCCCGATTTTAAAACCGGAGGTTACATCGACGTGTCGCGCTATAATGACGGTGAACGTGGAGGTGCTGTGAAGGTGCGTGCCAAGATTGAAAAGATTGATAATCGCACCCTTGCCATTACCGAGATTCCTTTTGGTAAGACTACATCGACGCTTATCGAGTCTATCCTCAAAGCGCAAGAAAAGAACAAGATAAAAATTCGCAAGGTCGATGACAATACTGCTGCTCACGCCGAGATACTTATACACCTGCCTTCGGGGGTATCGTCCGACAAGACTATCGATGCGTTGTATGCCTTTACCGACTGCGAGGTGAGCATATCGCCCAACTGCTGTGTTATCGATGATAAGAAACCTCACTTCCTATCGGTCAGCGAGGTGTTGCGTCGCAGTGTCAACCGTACGCGCGACTTGTTGCGCCAAGAGTTGGAGATAAAGTTGCAAGAACTTCACGAGGCATTGATGTTTGCCTCGCTCGAAAAGATTTTTATCGAAGAGCGCATCTATAAGGATCGTGAATTTGAGGAGAGCCGTTCGATGGATGAGGCTATAGCACACATCGACAAGCGTTTGGAGCCTTACAAGGCACAATTTGTACGTCCTATAACCAACGACGATATATTGCGATTGATGGAAATAAAGATGGCTCGTATCTTGAAGTTTAACTCCGATAAGGCCGAGAATTTCATTGCCGAAAAGTTGCAGCAAATAGCCGAAACGCGCCATCACTTGGAAACACTTACCGAATATACCATTGCTTGGTACACCCACCTGAAGGAGACTTATGGACACAACTTCCCACGTCTTACCGAGATACGGAACTTCGACACTATCGAGGCTACGAAGGTGGTGGAAGCCAATGAGAAACTATATCTCAATAAGGAAGACGGCTTTATGGGAACAGGCTTGCAGCGCGACCCCAAGGCCGAGTTTGTTTGCAACTGTTCTAATATCGACGATATTATCATCTTCTACAAGGATGGTCGCTATACAGTGGTGAAGGTGGCCGAGAAACAATTTATTGGCAAGAATATCCTGCACATCGACGTGTTCAAGCGCAACGATACGCGCACTATATATAATGTTATATATATGAATGGTAAGGGTGGCGTTCACTATATGAAGCGATTTGCCGTTACGGGTATTACGCGTGACAAGATGTACGACCTTACGCAAGGTACACCCGGATCGCGTGTGCGCTGGTTTACTGCCAACTCAAACGGCGAGGCCGAAACTGTCAAGGTGGTACTCGAAAAGACTATGCGCTCGAACAAGGATCACGTTATGGTCGATTTCAGTACATTGGCTATCAAGGGGCGTGCCTCGATGGGTAATATTGTGACCAAGGGTATTGTTCGTTCAATGTCGTTGGCTGCCAAGGGTGGCTCTACACTGGGTGGTCGTGATGTGTGGTTCGATCGTGATGTGTTGCGCCTCAATTACGACAAGCGTGGCGAATACCTCGGCGAGTTCCATAACAACGACCTCGTGTTGGTGGTACTCGACAATGGCGACTTCTATACAACCAACTTCGATGCTACCAATCACTACGAAGCCAATATACTGCTTATTGAAAAGTTCGACCCCAATCGCGTGTGGACGGTATTGCTATATGATGCCAATCAGCAAGGCTTCCCTTACATCAAGCGTTTCAAGTTGGAGGCAACCTCGCGCAAACTCAACTTCCTCGGCGATAATGCCGCTTCGAAGATGATAATATACAGTCGTGAGATGTATCCTCGCTTTGAGGTGAAATATGGTGGTGGCGATGCCTTCCGTGAGCCTCTCATTATTGATGCCGATGAGTTTATCGCTATAAAAGGTTATGCAGCCAAGGGTAAGCGTATCACACAATTCGCTATCGATACAGTAACCGAATTGGAGCCTACTCGCCACGAAGAGCCTGCCGAAGAGCCTGTTGCTACCGATGAGACTCCCCTCAACGGACAGTTGTCTATCTTTCCTGCCGATGAAATAGAGTAGTGTGCGTATGAAACGGTTGCTGCTTGTTACTATCCTTACGACTATGCTGTTGTATCCCACAAAGTTGTGGGCGCAGGATAGCATAGCCTCACCGGTATGCCCTGTCTTTACGAGTATAGAGTTTGAGGTGGGAGGAACTCGCCTCATAGACACCTACTTGTCGCCTTGGAGTTACAAGGGTTGGGGCATTGCGCTCAATATCGAGTTGATGCAGGCGATGCCACTCGACAACTACCATTGGGTGTGGCAACAGCAGATAGGTGTTAACTATGGCGATAGCAAGATAAGTGTCACAGGCGCAGGTAAGACGATATATGGTGGACTTAACTATATGTTTGCAATGATGCGTCGCAGTGTGCTGCCTATAGATGGGTTGCAACTCTATTATGGTGCCGATTTGACACTTGTTGGCGAGGGTATATACAACTACCACGGTGGAAACAATCCGGCTACCGTTAAGGCCGATATATCGTTGGGACTGACCGGTATGGCTGTATATAACTTTAAGTTGGGCAAGTTGCCCGTTACGGCTCGTTACCAACTTCTCCTGCCTGTGATAGGTATCTTTGGGCAACCCGAATACTCCGAGTCGTACTACGAGGTGTCGTTGGGCAATCATCACAACTTCCTGCATTGTGGAACGTGGGCCAACAAGTTCGACATCGATAACCGACTCACTGTCGATATGCACTTCAATTCTTGGGCGTTGCGAGTAGGTTATCACAATCGCATCAATACCACTTATGTAACAAACAATCGCTACCAATTGGTACAACACAATTTTACCATAGGCTTTGCCGGCGACTTGTTGAGTTGGAGTAAGAAGAATAGTAATCGCTCGGTATTGCGAGCCTTATATGATACACCCCGATGAAACTAAAGTACCTGCTATATATAGTTATCGCAACACTTGCAGTACAGTTGCAGTCGTGCTTTGTTGACGACGATATTCGTATGCAAGACACTCCCCAAGAAAACTTTGAGGCGTTGTGGAGCATCATCGACGAGCATTATTGCTTCTTTGAATACAAGGGTATCGATTGGGACTCGATACACACTGCCTATGCCTCGCGTGTGAGCAACGAAATGAGCCAATATGAACTGTTCGACCTATGTGGCGATATGCTTGATGAATTGCAAGACGGACACGTCAACCTGTCATCATCTTTTGCCACCTCATATTATTGGAAGTGGTTTCAGGACTATCCTGTCAACTACGATGAGCGCATCATACACCAGCACTATCTTAACTTCGACTTTTACCAAGTAAATGGCATAACATACAAGAAACTGCAAGACAATATCGGATACATATATTATAGTAGTTTCTCGAGCAATATATCGCATAACAGCCTCGATCACATACTCGCGCACCTTGCCACCTGCGATGGATTGATAATAGACATACGCAACAACGGAGGTGGCTCGTTGAGCAATGTCGAGGTTATAGCCTCACACTTTATTACCGAACGCATACTTGCCGGCTATATATGCCACAAGACGGGGACTGGTCACAACGACTTTTCCGAGCCGTATGCCTACTACTATGAGCCTGTGACCGACCATATTATATATGGTAAGCCCGTTGCCGTACTCACCAATCGACACACATTCAGCGCAGCCAACAACTTTGTGCAAGTAATGAAACAGTTGCCCCAAGCAACCATCATAGGCGACCGTACAGGAGGTGGCAGTGGATTGCCATTTACCTACAATCTGCTCAATGGGTGGAACATTCGCCTCTCATCATCGCCCATCCTCGATGCAAACGGCAACGACACCGAGTGGGGTATCGATCCCGATATCAAGGTCGATATGGATACAACGGCAGCCCTCAACGGCCACGACACCATACTCGACAAGGCTATTGAGGTACTTTCGGGTAGATAAATGAGAACTATACGAACATAATAAATGATTTATAAAGAATTTTAGTAAATTTGCAATATAAACAAATTCATTTGCCTATGTAACAAAACGAACAAAAGACATAATAATAAAAAGCGTTAGCTTTATTCTGACTTCTCGAAATCGCCAATTTTGTAATCGTCAAGAGTAAAAGTTAATGCTCGCGCGTATAGCGTGGGCTTTTACTTGTTTGACGGTGAGGCGTTTGGCGATGCCCGAGAAGTAAACAAAGTTTTAGTCCACGTTTTTTTATTGTCGAACTACAGTTTTTAGGACTAAAAGTATTAAACAATAAAAATTATGAATAATGAAAAAAGTATTATTTATCTGCGCAGTTATTATGACAGTGATGCTGTCAGGTTGTGGTTTCACCCAACACGCCACAAGCAACGAAAATCAAACACAAACATCTGTTGTTTTAAGCCAAGCTAATTACAAAGTGATAGGTACAGTAAGTGGCGAAAGTAGCCAATTGTATGTACTTGGAATTGGTGGACTATCTAAAAAGTCATTGGAGCAAGCCGCTGTAAGCGATATGTACAATAATGCTAATCTAACAGGCTCACAAGCCATTATTAATAGCAATGTATTCTATCGTGCACAATTTTATTTGCTTTGGTCTAAAACCAAGGCCATCGCTACGGGTACGATTATTGAGTTTGAGAAATAAAAATTCAATAAAAATAAAGCGAATATACATACCATAATACAAAATTATTATGACAAGAATATCCAAAAATCAACTATTATGTTGTGTTTTGGCTTTGGTACTTGCAAGCCTTAATACTACATTCGCTTATGATTTTGAAGTTGATGGTATATGTTACAATATAGTGAATAGAAAAGAGAAAACAGCAGAAGTAACTTATAAGTTTGATATAACAGAACCACACCTTATAAGTGATGAGTATAGAGGCGATATTGTTGTACCCGAAACTGTTGAATATAAAAACACTATATATAAAGTTATTTCTATTGGTGACTATGCGTTTGCATATTGTACAGAATTAAAAACAATAACGATTCCAGAAAATATTACTTCAATAGGCTATAATGCAACTTTGGGCTGTATCAAACTAAAGCAAAAATTCCATACCGATTATCTAATTGATGGTTTTTACTATCAGATATTAAACGCTACTGAAGTAAAACTTAAATGTAGCAATAGTGAGAACTTTTGTTCTGACAGTATCGTAATCCCTGAGAGTGTTATAATCAATGGAAAATCGTTGTCTGTTACTTCAATTGATGATTATGCTTTTAGAAATTGCAATGAAATAAAATCTATTACAATCCCCTGTTGTATTAAACTGATTGGGAAAGAGGCTTTTGTAGGATGTACGGTTTTGAAAGAGATTTATTGTTATACTACTAAACCTCCCACAATTCAAAAGAATACTTTCTGTAACTATCAAATCACATTGTATGTACTTGCCGAAAGTTTAAGATTGTATAAATCAGAGAAGTACTGGAGTAACTTTCGTAGTATAAGATATTTATATTAGCAAAATCAAAATGGCTCAACTGCGCTAAAATGAAAATTTAGGCGCAGTTGAGCAAATTATTATTGGTTTATATTAACCGTCTTAATATATTAAAGCTAATTTAAAATTACTTCTAAAAATTACACATTAGTAAAACTTCCGATAACAACAGTTTTATCAATCCGTGGAATTTATAGAAGTTCACTTAATAAATTTTGCTATTAATTTGCTACATCGGCAAACTTCTATTATCTTTGCAGCACCAAAGCGGATGTGGCGTAATTGGTAGCCGCGCCAGACTTAGGATCTGGTGTCGAGAGACGTGTGGGTTCGAGTCCCGTCATCCGCACACTGCAAGAGAGGATTTCCCGTAAGGATTTTCCTCTCTTGCTGTTTTGGGGGGCTTCACTTTGCAATTGCCCTACACAATTAGCGATTTTATACCTCGTTTTTATCCTGCCATTTGCAATTACCCCTTTGTCGCCATCTCTCCCCAAATACTTGCTGCTATATGTAGTTGTGTAATAGATGCTGTGGAAAGTTGCTCTTTCGGGGTCAATTTGTCAACTGCTCTTTGCAAAATAGGGTGTAACAATTGTGTTGTAAAACATATTGAATAATAGAGAGATAGCATATATAAAAATAATTAAAGAAATTTTTCCGAAATAGTTTGTAAGCGATATAATTATTACTATATTTGCTGTCGCCAATATAGGATGCGGTTCGGAAAATTTCTTAAATAAATTTAGAACTTTTCTCTCACCTTTCACTATATTTGCTGTCGCATTTGCGAAAAAGTTGTGAAATAATCACAATAAAATAGCAAGATGCTACATAAAAGAATTAACTTAATACTGTGAATATAAACACTTTAAAAACATTGTTATGGCGAAGAAATTGAAAATTCGCGACCTTACGCTACGCGATGGTCACCAATCACTTTTTGCAACTCGCTTGCAAAGTAAACACGTTGAACAAGTAATTGAAGATTATAAAGATGCCGGCTTCTACGCAATGGAAGTATGGGGTGGTGCAGTGCCCGACTCTGTAATGCGTTACCTCGATGAGAGTCCTTGGACTCGCCTCAGTTCTATCAGCAAGGTTATTGAAGGTCGTTCATACTTGACTGCTCTTTCTCGTGGCCGTAACCTCTTTGGTTATGCTCCTTATCCCAATACTGTAATCGATGGTTTCTACAAAGAGGCTGTGAAACAAGGTTTGGGTATTATGCGTGTATTCGATGCGCTTAACGACTTGAACAACGTTGAAAGTTCTATCAAGAAAATCAACGAGGTAGGTGGTATTGCCGACGGTGCTGTATGTTATACTGTCGATCCCAAACCCACCAAGGCTGCCGAGCCCGAGAAGGTTGGCTTCTTTGCTCGTTTGTTTGGTAAGAAACCTACTGTTGTTGAGCCCGAGAAGATATTTACCGATGCTTATTTCGTAGAGAAAGCCAAGGGTATGGAGGCTATGGGTGCCAAGATTATCACCCTCAAGGATATGGCCGGTCTTGTTAATCCCGCTCGTGTTACAACACTTATCCCTGCGTTGAAAAATGCTGTGAAAGTACCCGTTGACTTCCACACACACTGTACTCCCGGTTACGGTCTTGCATCATCATTGATGGCTGTAATACACGGTGTTGACATCCTCGATACCAACATCTGGTACTTCGGTGGTGGCTCGGCTGCTCCTGCTATTGAGTTGATATATGTATTCTGCCAAAAACTCGGTATCGAGGTTGAGGCTAATATGGAGGCTGTAGGTCGCATCCGTGTTAAACTCGAAGGTATCCGTCGTGACTTGAGCGACTTTGACTTGAATAAAGACAAATTCCCTCGCGCATTCGATCCTCTTAAAGATACTCTCCCTGCCGAGGTTGATGCTCTCTTTGACAAGGCTATCGCTGCTGCCAAGGCTAACAACGAGGCTGAACTCTTGGATGCTTGCCACGCTATCGAGCAATACTTTGGTTTCCCCAAACCCAACGAAATCGTTAAGAACGCCGAGGTTCCCGGTGGTATGTACAGCAATATGGTGGCTCAATTGAAGACTCTCGGTGCCGAGGACGTATTGAACGACGCTATGGCTCTTATTCCCGAGGTACGTCGTGCAGCCGGTTTGGTACCCCTTGTAACTCCTACATCGCAAATCGTAGGTGGTCAAGCCGTGAGCCTTGCTATCGACCGTAAGAAAGGCAATGCCGACTATACAATGGTAAGTAACCAATTCATCAACCTTATCAAGGGTGAATATGGTAAGACTCCTGTTGCTATCGATCCTGCCTTCCGTGAGAAAATTACAGGCGATGCTACCGAGAAACCTTACGATATCAACTCTTATCAAGCACCTGCTAACCCCGAGTTGCCCGAGTTTGGTGGCGTTAAGTTGGCAAAAGACGACAACGACTATCTCTTGCTCCAACTCTTCCCCACTGTAGGTGCTACATTCTTGCGCAACCGTCGTGCCGAAGAGTACGCTGCTGCTCCTAAAGCCGAAGTTGTAGAGGAGAAGAAGGCTGCCGAAGAGCCCATTACAGGTCCTGTACAAAAGATTCCTATGGGTGGTAGCATTATCTCTGTAGCCGTACAACCCGGTGATGCTGTGAAGAAAGGTCAAGCATTGCTCGTTTACGAGGCTATGAAGATGGAAAATACTGTTACCAGCGAGCGCGAAGGCGTTATCAAACGCGTATTCGTACAACCCGGTCAGGTAGTTGCTACAAATGCCGTATTGGTAGAATACGAAGGATAATATCCTGCAAGATAAAACTTAAAAACAGAGGTGCGCCGAGCAATTTCGGCGCACCTCGTTGTTTGGTGGAGTAGTCTTTATAGAAAACAGCGATGTGAAATCGCTACAAATGTTTACAGTGATGTTTGCCCCGGCTACAATCAAATAGATATTTTTCACCTGCCGCTGTAAGTACAACCCATTCTTTGCTGTCTTTTATGTCGGGGCAGGTTATGGTTTCGATGGTGCCATCATATATGGGTTCGCTGACAATTTTAGATAAAAACTGATGCGCCTAATACAATAATGATGTTTAATAATGTTTTGCGAGTCATTGTTTGATGTTATTTTATTGTTACCATTGTTGCGCCAAAGCCATATTCGCGGAAGGAGGCGTCTTGGTAGGGGTATTCTTTGTATCGGGTGCGCAATTCATCGAGGATGGCGCGACGCAGTGTGCCTTCGCCCTTGCCGTGTATAAATACGATGCGTTGCCCTTTGTGGTGCTTATGCTCGGCCAAGGTCTTGCGGAAGGTATCCATCTGATATTCAAACATCTCGCCATTGCTCATACCGGCTGTGTTGTCGAGCAGTTGGTTGATGTGTAGATCTACCTCGATAATCTCGGCTGGTTGTTGCTTGGGCTTGCTTATGTGAGGGCGATTGATGGTGGCCGATTGGTTTTTCTCATTCATCGCGCGAGCCAAGTCGTCGGTATTTACTACCAACGGGCGTATGGGGGTGTCGTTCTTTACCAAGTCGATGATGAGGGCAGGCTCGTCGTAGTAGAGGTTGTCGCGAAAACTGTGCAACTTATACAACCTTACGGTGTCGAAGCGCAACTCTATCGCACCGGGATTCTTGGCTGTGTAGTGCTTGCCTTGTTTGAAGGCGATGTATTGAAATCCTATACGTTGCAGCGAGTTGATGTCTTGTTGTTGTAACTCCTCCAACTCCATCTGCATATTAGGCTCTATCACACCGGCGTGGCGCACGCGCCATCCGGCATCGTCGCGACTTGTGAAGGTGAAGTATAGGTAGTAGTTGCTGTCGTTTACGAGGCATATGTCGTGCGCCGTTGTATTCAGGTGCTTGGGTTCGTGGGGGATAAACGCCAATGCGATATTGAGTTGTTCGCCTTCGGGAGTCTCCTCTATAACCTCGGTGTGTGATGGGGCAGGCGAGGGCTTGACGGTATTCTCTTTGCTGAAAGTTGTAGCCGTAAAGATACTCTTTACCTCGGGTTGTTTCTTTTCGGGCTTGGCAGGCTCTACCACCACACATTCTCTTATGAGAACAGGTGTTTCAAAGCCGTCGGGCTCTTCGACATAAGCCATATCGCGGTCGATTTTGCGTACGATACCACCTCCCACAGCGTTGAGAAACCTTACTTTATCGCCTATGTTGAGTGTTGCCATATTATTAGTTTTTAAGGGTTTATTTCAGTAATGCTAATGTGTTTTTGATTCGACGTAGTGCTTCAACGAGGTTTTCATCGCTTGTGGCATACGAGAAGCGCAGGCAGCAAGGCATACCGAATGCATCGCCGGCAACGGTGGCAACGTGTCCTACTTCGAGCAGGAACATAGCCAAGTCGCTCGATGTATTGATGGTGCGCTCGCCATAACGCTTGCCCAAGTAGGCACTCACCTCGGGGAAGAGATAGAAAGCACCGTCGGGTTTGTTCACCTTGAAACCATCTATCTGCGATGCCAACTCCACTACCAGATTGCGACGACGCTCGAATGCGCTGCGCATTACCTCGACGCACGATTGGTCGCCGGCAAAAGCAGCAACTGATGCCTTCTGTGCTATTGATGATGCTCCCGATGTATATTGACCTTGCAACTTGTTGCACGCCTTGGCTATCCACAACGGTGCTGCAATGAAACCTATGCGCCAGCCTGTCATTGCGTATGCCTTTGATACACCGTTTACGATAACGATGCGCTCGCGCAAATCGGCAAATTGGGCTATGCTTTGGTGCTTGCCCACATAGTTGATGTGTTCGTATATCTCGTCGGCAAGAATATATACTTGAGGGTGGCGTTTCAGTACCTCGGCAAGTCCTTGCAACTCCTCTTGGCTATATACGCTGCCCGAAGGGTTAGAGGGTGAGCATAGTATAAGCATCTTGGTGCGAGGTGTAATAGCAGCCTCCAATTGAGCCGGAGATATCTTGAAATCTTGTTCAAAACCGGCCTCGATGATGACACTGTTGCCCTCGGCAAGTTTTACCATCTCTACATAACTTACCCAATAGGGCGCAGGGATAATCACCTCATCGCCCTTGTTGACAAGTGCGAGAATAGCGTTGCACAGCGACTGTTTGGCACCGTTCGATACTACAATCTGGTCGGGAGTAAATTCCAAGTCGTTGTCGCGTAGCATCTTGTGGCAAATAGCCTTGCGCAAGTCCATATAACCCGGCACGGGCGAGTAGGTCGAAAAGTTTTGGTCGATAGCCTCTTTGGCAGCCTGTTTGATGTGGTCGGGCGTGTTAAAGTCGGGCTCACCCACACTCAAGTTGATAACGTCAATACCTTGTTCACGCAGTTCGCTACTCTTTTGTGACATAGCCAATGTTTGCGAAGGAGCAAGAGCGGCTACACGATTTGATACCTCTTTCATAAAATCAATACTTATTGAAACCATATATATTTATTATGTCGCAAAGTTAATATAATTGTCGGGAAATTGTACCATTCCAGTCAATTTATATCAATAGAGTTGCCTTATCTCCCTCTTTCGCGTAGCAGATAGAGAGGTGTCACCACGCGACGGATGGGGTTAACCCCCCCTCGACCAAGCCTCCCACGTCGCCATCTCTAATCTCTCACCTCTCATCACTTACTTGCCCTTTATTGCCTTCTCCCCGTAGAGACGCGACGCTCGCGTCTCCCTCTGCCGACGTAGGAGGGATGGTTAACGAGCCTATAACCCCTCAACTCTCAACCCTCCAATTTGTTGTATGTGATTTCTTCATATTTGTTCTTGTGTTAAAATATGTGAAATAGCAAGGACGTAATTTGATAGTGCTTATATTTGTAAAAAACAATATTAATACACAAAAAACAACTTTTTTATGAAGAGGAAATTTTGGTGGTCTTTATTGCCCTTTATGGTGGTGGCATTGTGTGCTTGCGGTAAGGAAGAACCTACTGATGGTAATGGTGATAACACCGGTAATGGTAATGTGTTGGGTAGTGGCTTTGAAATTATTGCGTCACTCTCCTATGTTGATATGGTCTATGTTGAGGGTGGTACATTTTTGATGGGAGCGCAATCGACCGACCCCCGTTCGCCCAATTTCAATCTCTCTGCCAATAGTAATGAAAGCCCGGTGCATAGTGTGACTCTTTCGTCATACTATATAGGCAAATATGAAGTAACCCAGCAGTTGTGGGAGTATGTAATGAACTATACAGGCAAAGCAAAGGATGGTAGCACGATGAGTGCCGTAGAATCCGGTCCGTGGTTGGGCATTCCCCCTTCGCCGGAGAATGGTAAGGGAGACTATTATCCCGCCTATTATGTAAGTTATGATGATGTGGTCAACTATTTTATACCTCGCTTGAATAAAATTACCGGCAAGACCTTCCGATTGCCCACCGAGGCAGAGTGGGAGTATGCTGCACGAGGAGGTAATAAATCGAAAGGTTATGAATATAGTGGCAGCGATAATTGTGATGATGTGGCTTGGTACACGGGCTACTACGCAATATCATCTCCTAGTCAAGTAGGAACTAAGCAACCCAATGAATTAGGCATATACGATATGAGTGGTAATCTATATGAATGGTGCAGCGATTGGTATGATGACAGTTATTATGGTTCCTCGTCGCCAATCGACCCGGAGGGCGCGGCCTCTGGCTCTAATCGGATGCTCCGGGGTGGCTCTTGGTATACTTATATGGCAGGCTGCCGAGTAACTTCTCGCAACTACAATTTCCCGTTTGCTCAGAGCAATGGCTATGGCTTTCGCCTTGTCTATCGTAAGTAATATCGAATTTCATCAAACGAAAGTTGATAGTATAGGATTATTACTTGCTTATTACGGTAAGAGAATAGGTTGTTAAAAAATGGTAATTTGATAATATTATACATTAATTTTGTAATGTATAGTTGACAAATTGGTGGTTTAATGCTTATCTTTGCGCTTGAAATTATGTTATCGTAATAGGTAATTAGATAGGTGGAGTCATTTTATAGGACACATAGTTATTTGGTAGAGCATTTGGGCAATCCTGTCCGACGCGAGTTGATGCGCGAAATTGATTGGTCGCATCGCCTCATCGGTATTAAGGGTAGTCGTGGTGTGGGTAAGACCACATTCCTATTGCAATATGCTCGCGAACACTTCAGTTCGGCCGACCGTTCGTGTCTGTATATCAACCTCAACAACCTCTATTTTACTGAACATTCGCTCGAGGAGTTTGCCCAAGTGTTTTATGCGCAGGGTGGCAGAACGTTGCTGATAGACCAAGTATTTAAGTATCCCGGTTGGAGCGAGGCATTGCGTGCCTGCTACGATTCGTTGCCCGAGTTACAAATAATCTTTACGGGTTCGACTGTGATGCGATTGAAAGAGGAAAACCCCTTGCTCGATGGTCTTGTGGCGTCGTACAATCTGCGAGGTTTCTCGTTTCGCGAATACCTTAACATCAAAGCCGGACTTTCGTTCCGTCCTTACACACTCGATGAGTTGTTGAGCAACCACGTTACCATAGCGCGAGCCATATCGGGACGTGTCGATCCGTTGCAATATTTCGATGAATATCTGCATCACGGATACTATCCTTTCTTCTTGGAAACAAGTAATTTCTCGGAGAATCTTATCAAGACCATCAACCTGATGATGGAGATTGATATATTGTTGCTCAAGCAGTTGGAATTGTCGTACCTGCCCAAGTTGCGTCGATTGCTCTACCTCGTTTTTACCCAAGCCCCCGGGGCTGTGAATGTGAGCAAGTTGAGCCAAGAAACGCAAATATCTCGTGCAACGGTAATGAACTATATCAAGTGTTTCAAGGATGCGCGCCTTATCAATATGTTGTATCGCGAGGGCGAAACATATCCACAGAAGCCGGCTATGTTGTACCTGCACAACCCCAACTTGATATACTCCAATCGCTCTGTGCCTGCCGACCGTCAGGCCGTGTGCGAAACATTCTTCTATAATGCCGTTCACAGCCGTCATCGCCTCAATATGGGAGCCAACAGTGTGCGCTTTATAGTAGATGGTGAGCATCCGTTCCGTATCATCTCGCAACGAGCCAAGGCGCGTATGAGTGGCGATATGAACTATGCGATAGATAATATGCGAGTGGGACACGATCGGGTAATACCGTTGTGGCTGTTCGGATTTTTATATTGAAAATTATACATTCAAAAACCTAATATACTTTGAATATGAGTAAAGAGAAAAAATTTTTGACCTGTGATGGTAATCAGGCTGCTGCACATATCTCGTATATGTTCTCGGAGGTGGCTGCGATTTACCCCATCACACCTTCGTCAACTATGGCAGAGTATGTCGATGAATGGGCTGCTGCCGGACGTAAGAACATTTTTGGTGAAACAGTGCTTGTGCAAGAGATGCAATCGGAGGGTGGTGCCGCCGGTGCATTACACGGCTCGTTGCACGCCGGTGCATTGACCACCACATATACAGCATCGCAAGGTCTTTTGTTGATGATACCTAATATGTATAAGATTGCCGGTGAGATGCTTCCCTGCGTATTCCACGTTTCGGCTCGTACTTTGGCTTCGCACGCATTGAGTATCTTTGGCGACCACCAAGACGTGATGGCTTGCCGTCAAACAGGCTTCGCTATGTTGGCCGAAGGCTCGGTGCAAGAGGTTATGGACTTGGCCGGTGTGGCTCACTTGGCTACTATCGAGTCGCATATTCCTTTCTTGAACTTCTTCGATGGTTTCCGTACCTCGCACGAAATTCAAAAAATCGAGGTTATCGATCAAGAAGACCTCGCGCCTCATGTAAATCAAGAAGGTCTTGCAGCGTTCCGCAAACGCGCACTCACTCCCGATGCTCCCATCGCTCGTGGTTTGGCCGAAAACGGCGACGTATTCTTCCAACACCGTGAGTCGAGCAACAAATTCTACGATGCAGTACCCGAAATCGTAGAGAAATATATGAACGAAATCTACAAAATCACCGGCCGTAAATATGGCTTGTTCGATTATTACGGTGCGCCCGATGCCGAGCGTGTAATTATCGCTATGGGCTCGGGTACAGAGGCTATTCGTGAGGCTGTAGATTACCTTACTGCTCAAGGCGAAAAGGTGGGTCTTGTGGCTGTTCACTTGTACCGTCCTTTCTCGGCTAAACATTTCTTGGCTGCTGTTCCTGCTACTGCGAAGCGTGTGGCTGTTCTCGACCGTACCAAAGAGCCCGGAGCGAACGCCGAGCCTCTCTATCTCGATGTTAAAGAGTGCTTCTACGGCAAGGAGAATGCTCCTCTCGTCGTAGGTGGTCGTTACGGTTTGGCTTCGAAAGATACCACTCCTGCTCAAATCTTGTCGGTATATGAGAACTTGGCTTTGCCTCAACCCAAAGATCACTTCACTCTCGGCATCGTAGATGATGTAACCTTCACATCACTCCCCTTGAAAGAGGAAATTGCTCTTGGTGGCGAGGGTATGTACGAGGCTAAATTCTATGGTCTTGGTGCCGATGGTACTGTAGGTGCTAACAAGAACTCTATCAAAATCATTGGTGACAACACCAACAAATATTGTCAAGCATACTTCGCTTACGACTCGAAGAAGTCGGGTGGTTTCACTTGCTCGCACCTTCGTTTCGGCGACAATCCCATCCGTTCTACCTATTTGGTAAATACGCCCAATTTCGTTGCTTGTCACGTTCAAGCCTACTTGAATATGTACGATGTTACTCGTGGCTTGCGTGAGAATGGTACTTTCTTGCTCAACACTGTATGGAGTGGTGAGGAGTTGGCAAAACACTTGCCCAATAAGGTAAAACGTTACTTCGCCGAGAAGAATATCACTGTTTACTACATCAACGCTACACAAATAGCACAAGAGATAGGCTTGGGTAACCGTACCAACACAATCCTCCAATCGGCATTCTTCCGTATTACCGAGGTAATCCCCGTTGATTTGGCTATCGAGCAAATGAAGAAATTTATCGTTAAGTCGTACGGTAAGAAGGGTGAAGATGTCGTTAACAAGAACTATGCTGCCGTAGATCGTGGTGGCGAATACCAACAACTTGCAGTTGATCCCGCTTGGGCTACACTTGCCGATGACGTGAAGGCTGCCAACAATGATCCCGAATTTATCAACAAGGTAGTGCGTCCTATCAATGCTCAAGATGGCGACTTGCTCAAGGTTTCGGACTTCGTAGGTTATGAGGATGGTGCTTGGGATGCAGGTACTGCCAAATACGAAAAACGTGGTGTTGCAGCATTTGTTCCTACTTGGAATGCTGCCAACTGTATCCAATGTAACAAGTGTGCATTTGTATGTCCTCACGCTTGTATCCGTCCTTTCGTTCTCGATGAACAAGAGTTGGCCGGTGCTAACTTCGAAACTATCGAGATGAAAGTTCCTGCAACAATGAAGGGTATGCACTTCCGTATGCAAGTAAGTGTACTCGACTGTTTGGGTTGTGGCAATTGTGCTGACGTATGTCCCGGCAACAAGGAGGGCAAGGCTCTTACTATGGTGGCTCTCGAAGGCGAACTTCCCCAAGCAGCCAATTGGGAATACTGCGTGAAGAATGTCAAGAGCAAACAATCGCTTGTTGACGTGAAGAGCAATCCCAAAAACTCACAATTTGCTACTCCTCTCTTTGAGTTCTCGGGTGCTTGCTCGGGTTGTGGTGAAACACCCTATGTGAAACTGCTCACTCAACTCTTTGGCGAGCGTGAAATGGTAGCCAATGCAACAGGTTGTTCATCAATCTATTCGGGCTCTGTTCCCTCGACTCCCTATACTGCCAACGAAAACGGTCGTGGTCCTGCGTGGGGTAACTCACTCTTTGAGGACTTCTGCGAGTATGGCTTGGGTATGACTCTTGCCAACGATAAGATGCGCGATCGTCTTGTTGAGGCTATGGAGGCCGGCTTGAAGTGCGACTGCTGCACCGATGAGATGAAGGCTCTCTTTGCCGAGTGGTTGGAGAAGCGCGAAGACGGTGATGCTACACTTGCGTTGGCCGATAAGATTAAAGCCGTAGTTGCTACTTGCGATTGCGACTGCTGCAAGAAGATTGCTTCGTTGAGCAGTTTCCTTGTAAAACGCAGCCAATGGATTATCGGTGGTGACGGTG
>JAFXIZ010000059.1 GCA_017532725.1 Bacteroidaceae bacterium | reverse complement strand
TAAGACGCTCATTTTTGGTGGTGAGCAATCGCATAATAGGGGGCTGAATTACAGGCACTAGAGCCATATAAGAGTAAGCCGACACTGCGATAGCACCCATCAAGTTGGGAGCGAGTTTCGATGAAAGGAAGATTGCTGTAGGACCGTCGGCACCACCAATGATACCGATTGCACCGGCTTGCATAGGATCAAATCCGAGCCACAAAGCAATCATATATGCACCGAAGATACCAAATTGGGCAGCAGCACCCACGAGCATCAATTTGGGGTTAGATATAAGAGCCGAGAAGTCGGTCATAGCACCAATACCCAAGAAGATGAGAGGGGGATACCAACCCGATGTAACACCTTGGTAGAAGATGTTGAGTACCGAGCCTTGTTCGTAGATACCTACTTGCAAACCGGCATCCATATTGAATGGAATGTTACCGATGAGCATACCAAAGCCGATAGGAATCAAGAGCATAGGCTCAAATTCCTTTGCTACGGCGAGGTAGATGAACAATATACCGATGGCTATCATAGCAAAGTGTTGCCAAGTAGCATTTGCCATACCGGTATATGCCCAGAAATCGCCGAGGTTTTGACTAATAAATGAAAGAAATTCACCCATATTACTCGATTGTTACGAGAACGGTACCTTCGAGAACCGAATCTCCTTGTTTAACATTGATAGCAGTTACTTTACCATCGCGGTCGGCTTTGATGGCGTTCTCCATCTTCATAGCCTCGAGGATGAGAATAGTGTCGCCTTTTTTCACTGTGTCGCCTACATTGATATTAACACTGAGGATAACACCGGGTAGGGGCGATTTGATACCACTTGCTCCGGCAGCGGGGGTAGGACGATTGAGTTGTGTTGTAGGAGCAGCAGGTGTTGTAGGACGTGCTTTAACTACGGGTTTCATTGTGGGTTTAACCACTTTCTCCATCTCGACAAGGTAGGGAGTACCGTTTACCTCAACGTGGGCTACATTCTCTTCGATATCTCCGATTGTTACCTTATAAATATTGCCGTTGATGGTATATTTATAGTCTTTCATTGTTTTATTATTTTTTGAATGTTAGGGTTTAGATTATTTTTTTGGGTTGTCACGCAAAGTGTAAATCTTCGAGTTCCAAGGTGAGTAGCGACGCTCAATTTGATGTATGGTAAGGATGGTATCCTCAACATCGTGGACGTCTTCTTGCATCTCGTGCATTGCCAATGCGATAGCGGCAAATACCTCACCGGGAGTAGAACCTTTAGCCATTGCTTCTTTCTCTTCTTCTTTACTCAAGCCTTTGGCTTTGGCTGCTACTCTTTGTGCGTGCCAAGCCGATATCTTGCCGATTGTGCGGAAGATGATGTAGAGCAATAAAAGACCCGAGAACACTACTGCCATCGCTGTAATAGCCATACCTATACCTATGCTGTCGTGTTGTTGGAATTTTTCCATCTTCACGTTCTTGTTGAGGGTATAGTTGTTGGTACTGGGGGTTATGTGGCTATTTGTACCGGCTCCGCGCACCTCCCATTCATTTTCGCCGTCGATAATGCGAGCGTATGATTGATCGGTCGAGAGTGTTCCGGCGGGAACTGTAACTTGGTTGAGTAGTTTGTTGCCACCGTCATAAAGACCTAACCATACCTCTTTCTCGGGGTTAAATACGAAGTTAACGTGGAATGTACCACGAGCAGGTTGACCGTCGGCCCAGAAGAGGCTGTGTTGACGGGGTTGGATAAGTGTGAGTACGTCACCTTTGGGGATGAAATATACAGCAGTATCGCCCGGAGTGTCGCTATACTTGAGCAGGTGTGCTGCTACGTTGTAACTTCCGTACGATTTGTTGAACAATTCCACCCACGCGCTGTGCATACCATAGTCGTCTTGGAAGTTGGTTTCGTTGGTCATCAAAATCTCGTTGATTAAGATTTTGCTGCCTGTCTCCTCACCTTCAACAGCAGGTTTGCACGAAGCAAATGCTACGACTACGGCAAGCAACATACTCAATATCCCAAATTTATTTTTGTTCATATTGATTGTGTTTTAAAGATTATAGAGGAATATTACCGTGTTTCTTGGCGGGGTTGATGAGTTTCTTGGTACGCAATTGCTCCAATGCGCGGATTATGCGGAAACGAGTGTTACGGGGCTCGATAACATCGTCGATGTAGCCGTAGCGTGCTGCATTGTAGGGGTTAGCAAACAACTTGGTGTATTCTGCTTCTTTCTCTGCGATGTATGCTTTGGGGTCGGCTTGTTCTTTGGCCTCTTTGGCGTAGAGAACGGCTGCTGCACCCGATGCACCCATAACTGCGATTTCGGCAGTAGGCCAAGCGTAGTTCATATCACCACGGAGTTGTTTACAACTCATCACGATGTGTGAACCACCGTACGATTTACGCAATGTAACGGTAACTTTGGGCACTGTAGCCTCGCCGTAAGCGTAGAGCAATTTGGCACCGTGAGAGATAACGGCGTTGTACTCTTGACCTGTACCGGGCAAGAATCCGGGAACGTCGACAAGTGTTACCAAAGGAATGTTGAAGGCGTCGCAGAAGCGTACGAAACGGGCTGCTTTGCGCGATGCGTTGCAGTCGAGTACACCGGCGAGGTATTGAGGTTGGTTGGCAACGATACCAACAGATTGTCCGTTGAAACGAGCAAAACCGATGATGATGTTGCGTGCGAAGTCGCGTTGTACTTCGAGGAACTCACCGTTGTCGATGATAGCGCCGATAACTTGATACATATCGTAGGGTTGGTTGGGGCTATCGGGGATGATTTCGTTGAGCGAATCTTCAAGACGGTCGATGGGGTCTTCGCAAGGAAGTATGGGGGCTTCTTCGAGGTTGTTTTGAGGAATGTAACTGATGAGTTTGCGGATAACATCAAGACCTTCGTCGCCTGTTTCGCAAGCAAAGTGTGCTACACCCGAAGTCTTTGAGTGCATCTCGGCACCACCCAATTGCTCTTGTGTTACGTCCTCGCCTGTTACTGTCTTAACAACGGCAGGACCTGTAAGGAACATATAAGAAATCTCTTTAACCATCACGATAAAGTCGGTGAGGGCGGGAGAGTAAACAGCACCACCGGCGCATGGACCAAAGATACCCGAGATTTGGGGTACTACACCCGATGCCATAATGTTGCGTTGGAAGATTTCAGAGTAGCCGGCAAGAGCGTTGATACCCTCTTGGATACGTGCGCCACCCGAGTCGTTGATACCGATGATGGGGGCACCCATCTTCATTGCCATATCCATTACTTTGCAAATCTTCATCGCCATTTGCTCCGAGAGTGAACCTCCGAATACGGTGAAATCTTGTGCAAATACATATACAAGACGACCTTCGATTGTACCGTAACCTGTTACAACACCGTCACCGAGATATGATTTTTTCTCTTGACCGAAGTTGTAGCAACGGTGGCGTACAAACATATCGATTTCTTCAAAACTACCTTCGTCGAGGAGTTGGTTGATACGCTCGCGTGCTGTGTATTTGCCGCGTTCGTGTTGCTTGGCAATGGCTTTTTCACCACCACCGAGACGAGCTTCGTTACGCAATGCGATAAGCTCTTTTACTTTTTCAAGTTGATTGCTCATTTTATTATTTGTTAGGATTTTCACAAAGTTCGGTTAATACGCCACCTGTCGATTTGGGGTGGAGGAATGCGATGTTAAGACCTTCGGCACCTTTGCGGGGGGCTTTGTCGATGAGGCGTACGCCTTTGCCTTCTACTTCGGCAAGTGCGTTGGCTACTCCGTCGGCTACTGCAAATGCAAGGTGATGGATGCCTTCGCCACGTTTCTCGATGAAACCGGCAATTGTGCTTTCAGGGCTGGTAGGTTCAAGTAATTCGATCTTGGTTTGACCTACTTTAAAGAACGCTGTTTTTACTTTTTGGTCGGCTACTTCTTCGATTGAATAGCATTTAAGACCAAGGATGTTTTCATAGTAAGGGATAGCCTCTTCAAGGCTTTTTACGGCTATACCCAAATGTTCAATGTGAGAAAGTTCCATTGTTAATTTGTATTAAGTTAAACAGAATTTTTAGTTTGGTCGCAATACTATAGTATTGCCGTTGCAAAGATACAATTTTCTGTCTAATTACCTAAATAATTCTTCAAAAATCACATTATAAAATACACGCGAATGTTGTGACTCGTGGCTTGTGTGTTATGGCTGTGGTGTTTAGAGTGTTTGGTATCTCTTGTTTTTGTATCGAATATTGTTACAAATGTATGGTGTCGGGGGTGGTTTGTACATATTTTCTGTTGGGGTAGATGAGGGTTTCCAACTCTTTGTTGTCGGTAAAAATGTGTACGTTGGGGTGCTCCATCAATAGTTGTATGTGGGGTAGGTGGGTGTTGTGTTGGTGGTATAGGTCGGTAATGATTTGTGCTTTCTCTTTCCCTATTAGGGGTAGTATGATGCGAGGTGTTTCGCGAATGGTTTGCACTGTTGCGGCGATGTGTTTTTGTCTTGTTTGGGGGTGTTGCAGTAGATGGTATGGTGTGGTTGGCACGGGTGCTGTTGTGCTGTTGAGTAGGGGTGTTATTTGCCCGTTGTCGTCGATGTCTAATATGGCGCAATGAAAGTGCGATTGGTATGGTGCTATGCAGGGGTAATCGTTTGTGTAATACCTTGTTGGGTCGTAATATAGACCTCTTGAGTGGGGTAGTTGCGAGGCGTATCGCTCTATCTCTTCTTGGGGTTGTGGGGTGTAGTGGATGGGGTGTATGCGCGAGGGGTTGATATTGCTATGCTGAAAGAATCGGCGATATGCTTCGCCGAAGTTGCTCTCCTTGTTTATGTAGGGGGTGTGGCATTCGTCTATCCAATAGTAGTCAATGCTGTTCCACGCTTGGTTGCTCAAGTGTTGCTTGCGCCAATGGGTGAATAATTTTCGTGTGGTTTCGCCACCCGATAGGGCTAATGCAAACTGAACTCCCTCTTGGTGTAGGAATACGTCTTGGTAGAAAAAGTCGTCGCACGAATGGTGTGGGTCGGCAATGAAACGGGTTGTATCGATGTGTTTGAATAGTTGTTGTGTAATGCCCTCAAGTACAGCCTCTTGTGCGTGGTAAAAGTGCGCTCTTATCATAGTGATGTGTGAGGATGCTCCTCTGTTGTAATAGTGGTTGTTTGTTGCAGTGCGTAGTTGCTCTCTATATATAAACGCATAAGTGGTGCAAATTGTTCCATTTCGAAATGTTAAAAAAATAATACAGGCTCTATATACGCTTGTAAAGTGTCGTATATGAAGCCTGTATTAATTTACAATCATATAACCTAATATTTCAACTGCAAGTTGTGGTTTGTGGCGTTGTCGCATCACGCGTGTATCGTGCAAACCCGATTTAATACTCGATCTGTTCGGTAATTAAACTGATGCAAAGTTATGGGTAGTGCGAGGATGCTGCAATAACCTTATTTGGTTATTTTGGCCTATTTTATTACCAATAAATAATTATATCGCTATGAAATTGCAATGATGTTGCGTCTCTTTTGTATGCCTTGTTAATATGCTGATATTTAGTTGGTTATAAATATTGATAAATTCGTTGAAAATTATTGTAATAATGTAGTGTGAAACCTAATAAAATTTCGTACTTTTGCACACAAATAATCTATAACGAAATATAATGGTAAAAGAGAAAAAAATAAAGACCGCGCTTGTTTCGGTCTTTCACAAGGACGGCTTGGACGATATTATTAAAATGCTGTATGCCGATGGTGTCGAATTTTTGTCAACCGGTGGTACACAATCGTTTATCGAGTCGTTAGGTATTCCTTGTAAGGCAGTAGAAGATTTGACAGGATATCCCTCAATCTTGGGAGGTCGTGTCAAAACATTACACCCCAAAGTTTTCGGTGGTATTCTCAACCGTCGCGATAACGCGAGCGATGCTTCGCAAATTGCTGAGTATGAAATTCCCTCAATAGATCTTGTAATAGTCGATCTCTATCCCTTTGAGCAAACTGTTGCTTCGGGAGCCGAGGAGAGTGCTATTATCGAGAAAATCGACATAGGTGGTATATCGCTTATTCGTGCAGCCGCCAAGAACTTCAACGATGTTGCTATCGTGGCATCGAAGGGTCAATATGGCATATTGCTTGATATACTCCGTCGCAATGGTGCGAAAACCACACTCGAAGATCGCCGACTCTTGGCGCGCGAGGCGTTTGCTGTATCGTCGGGTTACGATACAGCCATATTCAACTACTTCGATGGTGGCGAAGGCTCGTCGTTCCGTGCCACAGCCAACAACAAGAAGTCGTTGCGTTATGGCGAAAATCCCCACCAAAAGGGTGCTTTCTATGGCGACTTTGATGCTATGTTTAAGCAACTTCACGGTAAGGAGATTTCGTACAACAACTTGCTTGACATCGATGCGGCCGTGTCGTTGATAGCCGAGTTTGAAGATACTACATTTGCCGTACTCAAGCACAACAATGCTTGTGGTATAGCCTCTCGCGATACCATACTCGATGCGTGGAAGGCTGCGCTTGAGTGTGATCCTGTGTCGGCCTTTGGTGGTGTATTGATAGCCAACCGTCCCATCGACCTTGCCACAGCCGAGGAGGTAAACAAGATATTCTTTGAGGTCGTAATTGCTCCGGCATACGACAGCGAGGCTCTTGAGGTGTTGAAACAAAAGAAAAACCGTATCATCCTCGTGCAGAAGCACCCCAATACAGCCACCGTGCAATATCGTTCGTTGTTGGGAGGCGTATTGGTGCAAGACCGTGACTTGCACACCGAGCAACCCTGCGAGTTGAAGCAAGTGACAAACAAACCTGTTGCCGATGAGCGCATTGCCGACCTGCTCTTTGCCAACAAGATTGTGAAACATAGCAAGTCGAATGCTATCGTTCTTGCCAAGAATCGTCAACTGTGTGCAAGTGGTGTGGGACAAACATCGCGAGTAGATGCCCTGCGCCAAGCCATCGAGAAGGCTCACTCGTTCAACTTCGACTTGAATGGTGCTGTAATGGCATCCGATGCCTTCTTCCCCTTTGCCGATTGTGTCGAGATTGCACACCAAGCAGGCGTAGATGCTGTGATACAACCCGGTGGCTCGGTGCGTGACCAAGATACCATCGACTATTGCAATGCCCACGATGTTGCTATGGTAATGACCGGTATTCGTCACTTTAAACATTAAAAGTAAAAACCCTTAAAATATAGAACAAAATGGGATTCTTCTCATTCACACAAGAGATTGCTATCGACCTCGGTACAGCCAACACCATCATCATTCACGATGATAAGATTGTTGTCGATGAGCCTTCGGTGGTAGCATTGGAAAAAAAGACCGAAAAATTGGTTGCAGTAGGCGAGAAGGCTCGTCAGATGCACGAAAAGACAGCCCCTCACATTACCACTATTCGCCCTTTGCGTGACGGTGTTATTGCCGACTTCTACGCTGCCGAGCAAATGATTCGTGGTATGGTGAAAATGGTAAATCCTCAACGTCGCCTGTTTACTCCCTCGTTGCGTATGGTAGTGTGTATCCCTTCGGGCAGTACCGAGGTGGAGATTCGTGCCGTGCGTGACTCGTCGGAACACGCCGGTGGTCGTGATGTATATATGATATACGAGCCTATGGCTGCCGCTATAGGTATAGGTATCGATGTTACTGCCCCCGAGGGTAATATGATTGTCGATATAGGTGGTGGTAGCACCGAAATTGCTGTTATTTCGTTGGGCGGTATTGTTTCTAACAAGTCCATCCGTATTGCCGGTGACGACCTCACTGCCGATATCCAAGAGTATATGAGCCGTCAGTACAATGTGCGTGTAGGTGAGCGTACTGCCGAGATGATTAAGATTAATGTAGGCTCGGCGTTGACCGACCTTGCCGATCCCCCCGAGGATTACATCGTTCACGGTCCTAACCGTATGACAGCGTTGCCTATGGAGATACCTGTGTCGTATCAAGAGGTTTCGCACTGTATTGAGAAATCAATCTCGAAGATTGAGGCTGCTGTACTCAGTGCGTTGGATAACACTCCTCCCGAGTTGTATGCCGACCTTGTGCGTAACGGTATCTACTTGGCCGGTGGTGGTGCTTTGTTGAGAGGTCTTGACAAGCGTTTGACCGACAAGATTGGTATCACATTCCACGTTGCCGAAGACCCCTTGCACGCCGTTGCCAAAGGTACCGGTGTGGCTCTCAAGAATATTGACAAGTTCAATTTCTTGATTAGATAATAGGACTTAATGTAAATAGATATACGAGTTACACGCTTTGAAAAGAGCAGTGTAACTCGTTGCAATACAGCAAAACCACAAGTCATCGATGCGCAACCTTATCGACTTTATTATTAAACATCACGCGTGGGTATTTTTTATTATCTATGTGGTGATAAGTTGTGCCCTGTTGTTTCAGTCCAATCCCTATCAGCGCAGTGTCTATTTCGGCTCATCCAATAGGGTGGTTGCTCGCATATATGAGTGGTCGGACGTCTTTACGGGTTACTTTGGGTTGCGTAAGGTTAACGAGTCGCTGTTGCATCGCAATGGCGAGTTGGAGATGGAAAATCTGATGTTGCGTCGCCAATTGCAGCAATATAGTTATGCCGCTGCTGCCGACTCTCTTGCCTCTGCCGATACGTTATTGCGAGGTTATGATTTTGTCGTTGCGCGTGTCATAAATAACAGCGTGTCGCGATTGGATAACTATATCACTCTCGACAAAGGCAGTGCCGATGGCGTGACCCCCGAAATGGCTGTCGTAACATCCGATGGTATTGTGGGTATTGTCAATGTGGTAAATGAGCATAATGCTGTGGCTATATCGGTGCTGAATACCAAGTTGCGCGTAAGTTGCAAGGTGAAAGGTACCGACTGTTTCGGCTCGTTGACGTGGGATGGTCGCAATTATGAATATGCCGTTCTTGAGGAGATGCCCCGTCACGTCGAGTTTCAGCCCGGCGATACCATTGTTACAAGTGGTTTCTCGGCTGTTTTTCCCGATGGCGTATTGGTGGGAACGATACACGACTATGCCAAGCAGAAGGATGATAACTTCTATACGATGCGTGTGAAACTATCGACCGACTTCAGCCGATTGGGTGCTGTGCGCATTGTGTCGAACGAGAGTCGCGAGAAACAACATTTATTGGAACAGGAGGCGCAGCAATGAATATAACGTTGATTCGTGAAGTAGGATTGGCTCTGCTCTTGGTGTTGTTGCAGGCTGTCGTATTCAATCAGATTCATCTCTTCGGGTTGGCAATACCATTGGTGTTTATATATGTCATCTTCCGATTGCCCGTGGGGCTCTCTACGGTGTGGGTACTTACTATATCCTTCCTTTTAGGTCTTGTTGTCGATATAGTTAGCAATACACCCGGAATGAATGCATTGGCTTGCACCGTTATGGCATTCCTGCGTCGTCCGGTATTTACATTATATTTGCCTCACGGTAACGATTATAATGCCGAAAAGCCCTCGTTGAGAGAGTTTGGTATGTGGTTGTATGTGCGTTATGCCTTTACACTTACGCTCTTATATTGTATATTGTTGTTTACTATCGAGTCGCTTTCGTTCTTCGACTTGCCTTATATGATATTGCGTATAGTGAGCAGTACACTGCTTACCTTTGTCTTTATTCTTTGTATAGATAGTTTCGGTCAACAGCGTGAGAAAAGATTATAATCTCGAAAAAAGGAAATGGGTGATAGCCGGTGCTGTATTGGCGATAGTGGCTATCTATGTTGTGCGTCTGTTCTCGTTGCAGGTGGGCAATAACGATTATAAGCGTTATGCCGATAGTAATGCCTTCCAGCGTAAGATGCTATATCCCTCGCGTGGATTTATATACGACCGTAATGGCGAGTTGCTGGTGTATAACCAACCTGCCTATGATGTGATGATGATACCTCGTGAGATGCGCAATCTCGACACACTTGATTTTTGCAATACGCTGGGTATCACGATAGAGCAGTTTGAGCAGTATATCGCCGATATGAAGAACAAACGCAAGAATCCCGGTTACTCGACTTATACTCCTCAAGTGTTTATGACGCAACTCTCGGCTCGTGACTATGGTCGCTTGCAAGAGAAGTTGTACCGATACCCGGGTTGTTACATACAAAATCGCGTGTTGCGTCAATATAGCCGACCTGTCGCTGCCAATGTGTTGGGTAACATCCGTGAGGTATCGCCCTCCGATATAGAGCGTGACGACTATTATCGTCGAGGCGACTATACGGGCGACTTGGGTGTGGAGAAGTCCTTTGAGGAGGTGTTGCGTGGAGTCAAGGGCGAGGAGATACTCCTGCGCGATGCTCACGGTCGCATCAAGGGTAAGTATGAGGACGGCCGTTATGATGTGCAACCTATCTCGGGACGTAATATTACCCTCTCTATCGATGCTGACTTGCAGGCCTATGGCGAAAAGTTGATGCAGGGAAAGACCGGTGCTGTCGTGGCTATCGAGCCTGCTACCGGCGAGATTTTGGCTCTTGTTTCGAGTCCTACTTACGATCCATCGATATTGGTGGGTCGCGAGCGTGGTAAGAATTATGCCAAACTTACCCGTGACCCTGCCAACCCTCTCTTCGACCGCGCCATTATGGCTATGTATCCTCCCGGCTCTACTTTCAAGCCCACGCAGGGGCTTATCTTTCTTGAGGAGGGAATAATTACCCCCGAAACAACCTACCCTTGTACGGGTGGCTTTGTGGTAGGTGGGCTTCGTGTGGGCTGTCACGGACACCCTTCGCCACTCCCTCTGATTCCGTCGTTGGCAACCTCGTGTAATGCCTACTATTGTTACGGACTGCGATCGATGCTCGACAATCGCCGACGTTATGAAAGCACATCGGAGGCGTTTGAGATATGGAAAAATCACCTTGTATCTATGGGATATGGCTATCGCTTGGGTATAGACCTGCCCGGCGAGAAACGTGGCTTCCTGCCCAACAGTAAGTATTATGACAAGTTCTATGGCGAGAATCGTTGGCGTGCGCTCACCATTATATCTATAGCCATCGGTCAGGGCGAGATATTGGCCACTCCGTTGCAGATAGCAAACCTTGCAGCCACAATAGCCAATAGAGGATACTTCTATACCCCTCACATTGTAAAGGCTATACAGGATAGTGTTATCGACACCACCTACACCGAGCGTCGCTATCCTACCATCGATAGTCATTATTACGATTATATAGTGGAAGGTATGCGTGCTGCTGTAACGGGAGGTACTTGCCGTACGGCCAATCTGCCCGATATTGAGGTTTGTGGTAAGACGGGTACGGCGCAAAATCCCCACGGTCGTGACCACTCGGCTTTTATGGGTTTTGCTCCTATGGACAATCCTCAGATTGCTATTGCCGTCTATGTCGAGAATGCCGGTTTTGGTGCTACATACGGTGTGCCCATAGGCAGCCTTATGATGGAATATTATCTCAAGGGCGAGATAACCGATCCGGCGCGAAAAGACCTCGAACAACGTATGTTTAACTCTAAAGTTGTAGGAAACAGTGGCAAGAAACGATAGTGCGTGGAAATCGATAGATAAGTTGACGGTGTTTCTTTACGTCGTGCTTGTCTTTCTGGGTTGGGTAAGTATTTATGCAGCCAGTTACGATTATGATCAGGCGAGTATTTTCGACTTTGCCGAGCGTTCGGGCAAACAATTGGTGTGGATAGGTTTGTCGTTTGTATTGGCTTCGGTCATTATGCTTATCGACTCCCGTATGTTCGAGACTTATGCCTATCTTATATATATAGCCTTTATTGCGTTACTGTTATTTACGTTGGTCGTGGCCGATGAGGTGAAAGGCTCCCGATCGTGGCTTACCATAACCGAGTCGATACGCCTGCAGCCGGCCGAATTTGCCAAGTTTGCTACGGCTTTGGCCATAGCCAAGATGTTCAATGGCTATAACTTCAAGTTTACGCAACCCTCCAATTTCTTTAAGGTCGTAGGTTTGATAATATTGCCTATGTTGATTATTGTGATGCAACAGGAGACAGGCTCGGCATTGGTATATCTCTCGTTTATCCTTATGATGTATCGCGAAGGGATGACCGGATTGGTATTGTGTGGAGGTATATGTGCTGTCATATATTTCGTTTTAGGCATCAAGTTTAGCACCGATATGTGGATGGGCGCACCATTGGGCGATAGCATAGTGCTTATTATTATATGTGCAGTGTTGGTGGGCGTAATATACTTCTTTGCCCGGAATCGCACTGTCGCACGCAATCTATCCATCTTCTATATAGCAATGGCAGTGATAACGGCTATTCTCATAGCCTGTCACGTTGAGGTGCCTATGATGTATGTGCTGTTGGGTATCATAGCCGTTTCGTTGTTGTATCTGCTGGTAGTCTATTTCTATACCTTCTCTTCCCGTATATTGGTGGCTGTAGCCGTTACCATCGTGTCGGTGGTATTTCTCTATCCTGCAATATGGTATTCAATAAGTTGCAACCCCACCAACGCACGCGTATCGAGGTGTTGTTGGGTATGAAGGAGGACTTGAAGGCTGCCGGATATAACGTCAATCAGTCGAAGATTGCCATCGGATCGGGTGGCTTCTGGGGTAAAGGTTTCCTTAATGGAACGCAAACCAAACTCAAGTATGTACCCGAGCAAGATACCGACTTTATATTTTGTACCATCGGCGAGGAAGAGGGCTTTTGGGGTGCTTGTTTGGTCTTGGGACTATTTACTGCGCTCATATTGCGCATTATGGCGATAGCCGAGCGACAGCCTCGCCCCTTCGGACGGGTATATGCCTATTGTGTATTGGGAATACTATTCTTCCACCTCTTTATTAATATAGGTATGGTTATAGGGTTGTGTCCTGTCATTGGCATCCCGTTGCCCTTCTTCAGTTACGGAGGCTCATCGCTATGGGGCTTTACCATCCTGCTCTTTATATTACTGCGCATAGATGCCTCACGAAGCGAACATTTTTGATACTCGATTATATAAAACAGAAACAGCCTGCAACGCAGGCTGTTTCTGTTTTATTATGTCTGTTCCTCTTTATTCCTCCTTGCTTGCTTGGCGAGGGATGGTGATAGATGTGTATAGTTGCAGGAATGCCGATATGGTGAGTATGACTATCCAATCGTTTCCACCCTTAAACATCAGGTATGATGCGAACAACAACATCAATGTGGCAAGCAGTTCGATGAGAACGAGGCGACGCATACGGACGTTTTTGCCTCGATAGGGGGTGATGAGGCGTATGGTTGACATACCTGCTGCTCCCACAGCAAAGATGTATGGCACCCACTCCTCAAATACAAAAAGTGGTAGTACAGCGCCTACTACCACCAGCATAGCAGAGGCTTTGAAAATGATATCTTTTATGTTAATCTTCATCTTGATTGGTTTGAGTTTGTTGCGAATTAGGGGCGGGAACAATGATGTAAACATCCTCGTGGGCTTGTTGCATTCCGTGTTTCTCGCGAGCGATGCGATTGATAGTCACAGTATCCGATTCGGTGTTACTGATATCCTCTTTGAGTTGTTGTATCAATGCCTCTTCTTGTGCTATATTTTTCTCCAACTCTCTTATCTTGGCATCATTGCGACATATATCGATATAGTTGTTGCGGGCAATGAATAGATGCCACACAACAAACGCCACGATAAGAATGGCAGGTGTGTATGGGGAGAACCGTTTTAAAGTTGCTGAAAATTTTGACTTATTAATCTTCATAACTATGCTTGTGACTGCTTGTGGTTGCTGTAAGGGAGGCTGTAAATATAGGGTTTACATACTGCCCTCGGCTATAATAGTTTCCAAGAATTGAGCCACCGATGTGAGGTGCTCGATATTCTTCCATTTTATCTTATTCTCTTTCAAGAAGGCCTTGAACAAGTTACGCTGCTCTTTGTCGAGAATCTTGTTAACACCATTTTTGGTGGCGTGGCACACAACTCGGTTGTCGATGATGAACACCGTGCGATTGATGGTAGGCAATGTGCGTGTGTTGTGACGGTCGGCTATCATCTCCTTGTAGCGCAGTGCTGCCATATTGCCGTGGTCCTTAAACGATGCGATGTTCTGTGTAGCACCTGTCGAAGTACCCATACCGTATGCGCCGTTGCTATCGTCGAGAGCGTGCAAGTCGCCCTCACAACTGCGACCTACTACAATCCTGTCGGTGTTGGTTATCTTTGTGATGTATAGGTTGGCTCGGTGTAGCAATATGGTGCTATCCTTGCACACCACCGAGTCGATATCGTTGGCATCGTGAACAATCATTATCTTGTTGTTGTCGGTAAAGTGCAACTTATTGTTGAGCAGGTGTACGTTTACTCTTGCGCTCTCGGGGTTGTCGTTTTCGTAATAAACAACAGCCTCCTTAAAGTCATCGAACATATAGGGCCAGCCCACCGATGGCTCATACTCGTTGGAGAATTGTGCTGTGGCTATACACGCTGTTGCGCATATCATCAGTACCGTAACGATATTCCTTTTCATATTTTTTTTCTGATTTTATTAGAAAACATCTTCAAGGTACGAAATTACACATATTTTTATTTTTTAGGTACTTTGTACCCCATATTTCTGCACTATTTGATGCTATTTTATTGATTTTTAATATTGCTTTTATCTAAAAATCGCCAAATAAAATATTTGTTTTATCGAAAAACGATAAATATTTATTGATATATTTTGATATATCCAAAAAATATTGCACCTTTGTCGCGTGAAAATATTGTTAGAGAAAAATGGATATACTATATTTGTAACATAAAATAACAACCAATAATAACATTAACTATGAGAACAAGAAAATTATTACTGCTATTACTGTTGCTCGTGTGTACTTGTTGCTACTCAGTAGCGCAAGGCTTGAGTACTTTTACATTGCGCAACGGTGCTACAGTGTACATCTGGGAGGACAAGTCGCAACCCGATGTATATGGTATGGTGACATTCAATGTAGGTTCTATCGATGATCCCGTTGAGTACACAGGTTTGGCTCACTATCTTGAGCACGTTATGTTCAAGGGTACACAACTTATAGGTTGTCTCGATTGGGAAAAAGAGAAACCTCTCTATGAGCAAATCATTGCCAAGTACGACGAAATGGCAAATGCTGCTACCACTGAAGAGAAGGAAGCGATAGGATTGGAAATAAATAAACTATCGGTTGAGGCTGCTCAATATGCCGCTGCCAACGAATTTACTCTCTTGGTAGATGGTATGGGTGGTCAAGGCTTGAATGCCGGTACAGGTTACGACCAGACATCGTACTTCAATACATTCCCTCCCACACAACTCGAAAAGTGGTTGGAGTTGTACAGCGAGCGTCTTATCGACCCCGTGTTCCGTGGTTTCCAAACCGAGTTGGAGGCTGTATATGAGGAGTACAATATGTACCAAGACAATATGGGCTCTAACTTGTCACAATTCCTTTTCGGACAGGCTTTCAAGGGTACTCCCTACGGACGTCCCATCATTGGTTTGCCCGAGCACTTGAAGAATCCCAGCCTGAGTCGTTTGATTGACTTCTATAACAATTGGTACGGCCCCGAGAATATGGCTATCATCCTTGTAGGTAATGTCGATGCCGCTACTGCCGTACCTTTGATTAAGCAAAAGTTTGAGCGCATAAGCCGTCGCTCGGCACAACCTCACCAAGAGTTTGCCCGTACACCCTTCAAGGGTCGCAAGGCCATATCTGAAAAGTTGTTCTATCAACCCTTCGTGGTTATGATGTACAATGGTGTTGCCTCTAATGCTGCCGATGAGGTTGCTATATCGGTTGCAACCCAGTTGCTCACCAATGCACAGTCGAGTGGTATCTTGGACAAACTTACTGTCGATGGCGACATTATGGGTGCTGCCGCCGGCCCTACTTCGTTCCGTAGCGATGGTATCATTATGGTGCAAGCCTTCCCTCAATATGACCAAAGCCAAATGAAATATGATAGCCACGCATCGGTCGAGAAGAAAGTGTTGGAGGCTATCGAACAATTGCACAAGGGCGACTTTACTGCCGAACAACTTGAGGCTGTTAAGAGCGCTATGATACGCAGTTATCAGTTGGGTATGGAGTCGAGCGCAATGAAGGCTCAAAATCTTGCCAACTTGTTCAATACAGGTACTAATCCTGTCGAGTTGCTTTCGTACTGCGACAAAGTGGCTGCCGTAACTGCCGAGGATGTTGTTGCTGTGGCACAAAAATATCTCAACTCCGATTATTTGGTTGTTAACGTTCAAGAGATTCGTGGCGAGCGTAAGGTAGAGAAACTCGATAAGGTGGCTAAACCCGGTTACCAACCCGTTGAGGCTGTGCGTGGTGTTAAGAGTGACTATGCTCAATACCTCGAGTCGATGGATGTTCCTACTCCTCAACCCAACTTCTGCGACTTCAACTCGGTGCAAATGCGTTCAATCAACAATCGCAGCAAACTCTATTATACCGTCAACCCCGAGAACGATGTTTACAGCCTTACTTTGCGTTATGGCGTAGGTACTCGTCGTATGCCTATTCTTGAGTATGCCGTTCCCTTGATGAACAATGCCGGTACATTGGCACACCTCTCGCCCTACGACTTCAAGCAAGCATTGGCTCGCCTCAATACCACTATTCACTACTCGGTATCAGAGGATTATATGACTATTACTCTCTACGGATCTGAAAGTTCGCTTACTGCTGCTTGCAAACTCTTGCAACGTCAGGTGTTGATGCCTCAATTGGATGAGAAACAGTTGTATGCAATCATCAACCAAGAGTATAGCGCGCGTATGAGCGAGAAGGAGAGCATCGAGTCGCAACAACAAGCCTTGTTGCAATACTTGCTCCACGGCGAAAACTCTGACTTTCTCACTCGTATGCCTTTGCAAAAGGTTGTAACTCTATCGATAGGTGAGTTGGCTTCGGCATTCCTTGAGGCTACCAAGTATGAGTTTACGGCTCACTATGTGGGAACAATGCCCTTTGAGCAATTGTATGAAATATTGAGCCAAAATCTGCCCCTTGTTGAGGACGAAAAGGTATCTATGTCGCCCGAGTTTGAGGAGCGTGTAGCGTATGGCGAGAATACCGTTTACTTCTTGCCCAACGACAAGGCTAAACAAAGTAACATCTATTTCTTTGTTGAAGGTGAGCCTTTGGATATCAAGGATAATGTGTTGTTGCAAGCCTTCACTACCTATTTCGGTGCCGGATTTGGTAGCCTCGTTGTCGATGAAATTCGCGAAAAACGTGCTATGGCATACACTGCTTATGGTGCTATCAGAGCGCCTCAAGTGCCCGAAAAGGATTGGATGTTTATGGGTTATGTAGGAACTCAAGCCGATAAGACTATCGAGGCTCTGCAAGTATATACCGACTTGTTGAACAATATGCCCGAGGTGCGCGAGAGTTTTGATGTTATCAAGACCAATATGCGCGAGTCGCAATTGACCAACGAGCCTAACTTCCGTAATCGCAGTGTGGTTATCGACTATTGGAAGCGTATGGGCTACACACAAGACCCAGCCATCGATGATATGAAACGTATCGATGAACTTACTTTCGAGGACATTGTGAAGTTCTACAACGAGAATATCAAGGGCAAACCTATTGCAATAGCCGTTGTTGGCAGTCCCAAAGATGTGAAGGAGAAAGACCTCGCCAAATTTGGTAAAGTTGTTAAGTTGCAACGTGCCAAACTCTATACCGATGACTCTCTGTAATTCTAATAGATATGACTACTATATACAAGAAGAGCAGCCTCGCGAGGCTGCTCTTCTTGTATCATAATGGTTGTAGTCGATAAGGATAATTGCTTGGTGTAACCTGTGTGCCGACTTTCTGCGTTACGATGAAATTGATGAATTGGGCTTATATGTTTTCTTCAATTTCCACCAATTCTACCTCGCAGACAAGAGGCGTGTTGGGCGCAAGCATATTATTACCTTTCTCGCCAAATGCGAGGTGCGAGGGTATGTATAACTTCCATTGGGCGCCTTCTTTCATATTGGTTAGCGCATCGCTCCAGCCTGCTATTACTTTATCTACGCCAAAAGAGATAGGACCTGAACTGCTGGTTGTGCCATCGAGAAATGTGCCGTCAACAAGTGTCATCGTGTAGTTGCATTTTACGATGTCGCTTACTTGGGGCTTGTCGCCTTTACCCTTTTTTATCACCTCATATTGCACGCCACTCGATAGGGTTTTCACGCCTTTTCGTTGCTCGTTTTGCGCGAAAAAAGCATCTTCATCGATTTGGATGTATTTGCTGCTTACCCAAGCATCGTTGCCATTGCTGTGGTCGAACTTTATTCTTGCAAAGTCGCCATTTGTTTCATAGACCTCAATCTGTTGTCCGTAAAGCAAAGCACCCACTTGGGCTGCCGATGATGAGGGCGACTGGCGTACGTTTACACCCGACTTGGCTGTACAGATGTATGGCAGGGTTTCGGGAACGACCATCTCGGTCTTATTCTTCTTCTCAAACATATCGCCAATATTGCTGAACAAGCCCGAACCGAATGAGGTGAGTGCAGGAATAATTATTTGTGCAAGGAATATTATCACTGCAATAAGGAATGTCCATACGTTGAGGAATACAAAGCGTAGGATGTGTAGAATTACCTTTGTGACAAAGTTGCTGGCTAAGATTACAAATCCCGTTACGAAGAATCCTATACCACCTACTAATAGTGCGCTCCAGAAACCTTCGCTTATCCATATACCTATAACTAATATAACGTATAGTATAAAGATAAGTGCCGAGATGATTGAGGTAACCGACTCGGGATCTTCGGTCTTATCCTCAAACCAGTCGCCTACATCCTCTATCTTGTTCTTAAATAGTGTCCAGCCCGATTCTTTGCCATCGCTGTTGCGTCGTCGAGTCTCTCTTCGGGGGCTGCCACCTTTGCCTATCTTTACGCTCTTGCTATATAGCGTTTTGCCATCGTAACTGATAGTACATTTGATAGTTTCGGGCTCGGTATAGAAGCCACAATCTTTTCTACCCCAACCGGACAGACTGTATTCACCGGGGCCTTGTATATACACTTCGCAATTTGTTTTATTCGTGCCTCGTTTCTCATATTTGTATTCGATGTCGAGGGTTATACTGCCACGGAAATTGTTATCGACCACAATCATAGGACTGAGGTAGGGGATACCGGTAGGAATGGGATTGCCGTGTTCTACCACAATATTACCGTCATAGTCGGTTGCTCCAAACTTGATATCGACAATGTTGGGGTAAGGCAATTTCTTGGGGTCTTGCTTGATGGTTACCCGGCCTTGCCACAACTTCTTACCGCGGCAGATGAATGTGTACTCTACATAACTGTATGATGCGTACGACGAGCCGGTCTTGCTTCCCCAACCCGATATAATGTAATTGCCTTTACCTTTGAATACTACCTCATCTTCGTATTGTACTGTTTCGCCATTGGGGTAACGGAGTTTTACTTCAATGGTTTCGGTGCCGTAGTATTCGCTCGATACAGTTATGCGAGGGGTGATATATTGAGTATCGGTAAAGAGTGTCTTGCCAAAGTCTTTGATAATGTCGTTGTTGTAAGTGGTGTTGGCAAAAACAACATCTTGCAATATCAGTTCCTTATCTTGCTTGGTAGGAGTAGGAGTCTTCTTGGGTGTCTCCTTCTTGGGATCGGGAACAGGCTCTTTTTTAGGAGGCTTATTCTCCTTGTAATATTGTGTAATGGCCTTCTTGAAGGCGTCGAAAGTCTCTTTGTTGTCATATACCTTGCGAGCAACACCACACAGACTTTTGCTTTTCTCTATAATCTCACGATTGGATGAGTGCAGTTTGTGTGAATCGACCAGCACCTTAATCATTTCGGCAGCCTCCTCCTTCATAGTCGGTTGGTATGAAGGGCGTCGCCACATATCGGCCAATTGCTCTATGGCAGTAAATTCATTAACATCAAGCAGTGGCGTAATCTCCTCACTGCGCAGGTATTGTATAGCCTTGCTCCACTTCTCTACGTTAATCATCATCATCGCTTCGTTGTGCTGAGGCGTAGGGGTGGGTGTAGGCGTAGGCGTAGGAGTGGGTACGGGAGTAGGCGTTTGGCGTGTCCAGCCCATCTCGGTGCGAAATTCGTGGAATGTTTGAGCATCTTTGGTATAGAATGTTGCGGCTATACCTCTGAAGTTTTTACTCTTCTCAATGATATCGCGATTTGAAGAGTGTAGTTTGTCACATTCTTTGAGTGTGTTGATGTGTTTCTCGCAAGTGGCCTTGTCAAATTCGTTGTTCTTCCAAAACTCCACCAAGAATTTGATTGCGCTTTTTTCTTCGTCTGCGAGTTGTTTTTGTATGTCGGGGCTTGCAAAGTATTCGCACGCTTTTCCCCATTCGGCTATTTTCTGTTTGAGAAGAGTTTTATCCATCTACTTTTGCTAAAAATGAGGTTGTGTCGGGTGACACAACCTCGGTTATAGTATTTTAAAAAAGGTGTTTTACTGACGTGTTATACAGTTGCGTTCGCAATAAATTCTTGCGACTTCTTCAACTCTTCCTCGTCTTTCACACCGGCAATCTTGAGTTTGAAGTCTATCACGTCGGTATCGCGTGTAGCATTTACACTGAGGATACCCTCATTGTCGATGCTGAATGTAACCTTGATTTCGGTACCTTTGGGGTGATTTCCGGTGATTTTCAATACCGAGATATCTTCGGTTGCCAAGTTACAGAAGCGATCCTCTACGGTTTGGTCTTTCTCCTCATCGGTAAAGTCGCTCTCGTAGATAGGTAGTGTAACACCTGTCTGTCCGTCTTGTACGGTTTCAAATGAACGAGTGCGTGATACGGGGAGTGTAGAGTTGGCAAAGATAAGGTTACCTACCATATTGTCAACCAATCCGAGGCCGTAAGTCTTACTTGTTACGTTCACGATGCGAGTACGTTTCTTGCCGTCGGTAAGAGGTGCGGGGGCTTCATCTATAGTACCCTCTTCCCAACCTTTAACGGCTTGTGCGTAAGCCTCGTTCATTGCATAGATGGCAGCACCCTTGGCAACACACTCGTCGGGGTCGTTCAAGCGAGTAGGCAAGCCAAACTCAGCCTCTACGCGATCCTTGATTTGGGGCATACGGCTACTACCACCCACGAGGATGATTTCGTCGATTGTTTCGTAACCTTTTTCCTTGGCGATGTCGATAATCTTGCGTGTTGCATCGATTGTTTCGTTCAAACGATCCTCGGTGATAGCGTTGAATGTTTCGCGAGGAAGGTCGAAGTTAACCGACTTGCCTTCGTATGAGAAGTTAACTTTGGCAGTTTGACGAGCCGAGAGGTTCTTTTTCCAGTTTTCGGCGTTGAGCAAGAGGTCGAAACGAGCGTTGGCCGAGAGTGTGTCAAAGTCGTATGCTGTACCGTTTTGTGAATTGAATGTGTTGAGTACATATTTAGCCAACTCGGTATCCCAATCGACACCACCCAAGTGGTGGTCACCACCGGTAGCCACAACCTTGATAGCACCACCGTTTACCACGATGATTGTTACGTCGAAAGTACCACCACCAAGGTCATACACCAAGATAGTGCGACGCTCATCAACCTTCATACCGTATGAGATAGCGGCTGCTGTAGGCTCGTTGATGATACCCAATACGTTAAGACCGGCACTGATACCGGCTTGCTTGGTTTGCAAGCGCTCTTTGTTACCGAAGTATGCGGGGCAAGTAATAACGACGTCTTTGATAGGCTCGGGGTTGTCGCCCAAGTCGTTGGCATCTTGTACAAGTTTTTTCAAGATAAGAGCCGAAATTTCAACGGGGTCGCAGTGGAACGGAGTTGTGTTTTTGCTCTTGTCGAAAGCCTCATCGTTACCAATCTGACGTTTGATGAACGAAACGGTTTTTTCGGGCTCAACGGGAAGCATATTCTTCGCCTCTTTACCCACTATCATATTTGACTCTGATTCGAAATATACTACCGAAGGTGTTGTTGCATCACCTTCGAAGTTGCGAAGTACGACTGCTTGGTCGTATTTGTCCACTTGTGAGATACAACTGTATGTTGTACCCAAGTCGATGCCGTAAACGGCTCTGCTTTTGTCATTTGCCATAGTTATATATGTTTTTATTATTTGTTATTCTATAATTAATTGATATTTATAGCAAGCAATGCGTGCGGGGCGAAGTATTCTTTCGGTGTCTATATCGCGGAAGCCTCCGTATATAACTTTTGCTATTTTCTTATCGTATGATTCAATACCTGTTGTGATAACTTCAAATGCCTGATGTTGTTTGGGGTTGAAATCATCACCCTCTTGAGGTAGGTAATATTCTACACCGAAGTCGTTGTATATGCGATTTTCCAAAGCATCTACGGCACTCTTGAATTGCTCCATTAAGTTGCTGTAGAGTTGGCTCATATCGGCCTCGCTGTTGTCGAGGTGGTCGAAGTGTGCGTAGGTTTCGAAGAAACGTTTGTGCAGGTCGAGCATTGCCATCAAGTAGGGTTGGGTAATCTTGGCGTAGAAGTTGCCACGGAATTTCTCCAACTCTTTGTGCATTGCTTTTACGTTCTCATCTTGTATATCGCGATAGCCTATCATTGTTTTCAGTTCGTCCGACTTGGCTGTCAACTCCTTGATTGAGGCGTTGATGGCTTCAAGTGCCGGAGCATAGTCTGTGCCAACTACGGGAGTTTCGGGTTTCTCCTCGGCTACAATAGGTTGCTCGGGTGTGTTTTCTTGTGGTACTGCTTGTCCTTTCAATGCCTCGATGGTTTTCTTCAGGTTGAGGATTTCTTCATCTTTGGCCTTGTTTTCTTGTATCAACTTCTCACACTCGGCTTTGATGTTCTCTATAGTTTGTTCAAATTGATTTTTCTCAATTGAATGTTCGCTCTCTTTGTTTGTGAAAAGGCCCATAGTATTTGTTATTAGTTTAAATATTGTGTTAGTTTGCAAAAGTAATATTATATAGTATAATTTTGCCCGTGTCGATGTAGCCGTTTGGTTTACACTATTGGCTTATAGACGCACAAAAACTACATCTTGTCCTTGATGTCTTCGCTATAATGCTTGAAGAAATCGTATTTCAAGATGATGGAAATGCGCATAAGTACACTCGTGTCTATTGTGGCGCGATCGAATATCTTGTAGATATTGGTGCGACTGCAAGGTAATTGTCGGGCAAACCACGATACGGTTACGCCTTGTTTTTCGACTTGTTGTTTGATAAGTTGTCCTATGTGCATATCCTTTCGTATTAATTTGTTTTTGTGTAATTAGGTTTAATCTGCATTTCTGCCAATTGGATTGTCTGTATAATTTGTCTTCGTGTGTTAAATAGGTCAGGAATAGGATTTTTTTAATAAAATTCCCATTAATACCACAAAATTAGCATTATAGGTTTTAGTTTTGTCTTATTATATGTATCCTTATAGTTTACATAACAACTATTAGGGTACACTTTGTTGTCGAAGTATGAATTTGTATTATCGGCCGATATATCTGTTAGGAAAATAAAGTAGTGATGTAACAAATGTATCTATTCGTTTTATCGCATTCATTTTTATAGATGCGATTGCATCTTTGTGCAAAAAAAAGATATGTCTAAAATGAATAAATTATCGGTGCAGTTGTGGATTGCCTGCATTATGTGTATAGCCGGTTTGGTGCTGGTCTTTTCGGGCTTTTGGGTTGCTCCCGAGGGCGAAATTCACAGTAGTGTTTTGGTGGCTTTTGGTGAGGTGGTGACGTTTGCTGGAGCGTTGTTTGGTGTGGATTATAGTTATCGTAGGTATAATGGTGTGCCACGCAATGAGAGAGGGGGTGATGGTGTATGAAGTACTTTACAATGGCCGAGATGACCAACAGTGCTGTGGCAAGAATATTGCACATCGGCAATAAACCCGATGCCGAGGCTGCTGAAAACTTGAAGGCGTTGGTGATGAATGTACTCGACCCTGCACGAGAGCGCATAGGGATGCCTATACGCGTCAATAGTGGTTATCGTTCGCAGCAACTGAACAAGGCTGTGGGTGGCGTAAGCGATAGCCAGCATCTGCTGGGCGAGGCTGCCGATGTGCGTGTTGGCTCGCCGGCGATGAATAAGAGGCTCTATGAGGTGCTGCTCGAACTCCCTTTCGACCAATTGATATGGGAACAAGGCTCGGATGTGGGGCCTGCGTGGATACACGTCAGTTACAAACGCAATGGCAAGAATAGGAGGGAGGTGTTGCGACAATGAGGCGTGTGATGTTGTTGCTGCTTGCTGTGGTGGTTGTGCCTGTTTTGTTGTCGTGTACACGCACTGTGTATGTACCCACACAGTCGCATCGCAGCGAGATGATAGTAACGCGCGATACTGTAATAGAGGTGGTTACGGAGGGCGAATTGCAGCGAAATAAGACGGCCGATACGGTGAGTGTCTTGTGTGCCGAGCGTGCCTATAGCGTGGCATCGGTGGCGCAAGGCGTGTTGTCGCATTCGCTCTCGGTGTTGCCCCGTCGTGACAGCATCCGATTGCAATGGCGCGAAGTGCATACCATCGACTCTGTTCCCTACCTTGTGCCTATGCCCGGCGAGAGGGTTGAGGTCGTGCCTGCTTGGATGTGGTGGGCTGTTGTCGCTATGCTGTTGGGTAATCTTGTACTTATCTATGTACTTGCCCGATTGCGAAAATAGGCCTCGATATCACTTTGTTTGATGGATTTTTGCCACATTTGTCGCCCTTTGGTGTATCTTGCTAAAAAAAATGAGTGTGAAATTTCGTATATCAAAAGAAAACAATTAATTTTGTCGGTCGAATTTAAAAACGACCTGTTCTTAAACGAGGAATAAAAAATAATACAATAATATGGCAGAACAAAAAAAGGACGAAATGGTAAACGAAGTAATTTCGTCGTCAGAAAAATTCTTAGTGAAAAATCAAAAGACAATTATTACTGTCTTAGTAGCAATTATTGCAGTGGTAGCCATCGTGTTGGCTGTAAAGCACTTCTATCTTGAGCCTCGCGAAACCAAGGCACAAGAGGCTTTGTTCCAACCCGTATTGGCGTTTGAGCAAGACTCTCTCGATCTCGCATTGAATGGAAATGCCGAGTTTGAAGGCTTGCTTGCCGTTATCGATAACTATGGCTCGACCAAGGCCGGTAACCTCGCTTGCGCTTATGCCGGTTTGGCTTACTACGAAAAAGGCGAGTATGAGAATGCACAAGAGTACTTGAGCAAGTTTGCTGCCAAGGAGGCATTGCTCTCACCTGCTATTACTGCTACTATCGGTAATGCGCTTGTTAATATGGATAAAGCAGCCGAGGCTGTAAAATACTTCGAAAAAGCAGCCAAGGTAGCCGATAACGATGTATTCTCGCCCCTTTACTTGATGAAGGCTGCCAACGTTTATGAGAAACTTGGCGACAAAGCCGCAGCGTTGAAGGTGTATGAGCAAATCAAGGCTCAATATCCCACATCGCAACAAGCAGGCCAAATGGATGCTTACATCGAGCGTGTAAAATAATAAAAGATTAAACCGAATCATAAGGGCTGTTCTCTCTTTTGTAAGATGCAGACAGCCCTTTATTTTTTCACTATACTCTACAAGTTAGTATGGCAAATGTAACAGACAACACCCAAGTATTTATGTTGGGTATGCCCTCAATCGAGCATTGCTCGCAACTGAAAGTAGCCATTGTGGCTGCCGAGTGGAACGACAACGTTATTTCGCCTCTCTTGCAAGGTGCTATCGATACCCTTGCCGAGCGTGGTGTACAACCCTGCAATATCTATGTGTCGCGTGTGCCCGGTACGGTGGAACTTACCTATGGTGCGCGTTGCGTGATGGAAACATTGTGCCCCGATGCTGTTATCGTGTTGGGTTGTGTGGTGCGTGGCGATACCCCTCACTTCGACTATGTGTGCGATAGCGTTACGCAAGGTGTTACCGAACTGAATCTTATGCACAACTCGCGCATACCTGTCATCTTTGGCGTTATTACTACCAACACGATGGAGCAAGCACTCGACCGTGCCGGTGGTAAAGTGGGAAACAAGGGTAGCGAATGTGCGGCAACTGCCTTGAAGATGACTGCTATGAAGGCAATGTCGATCGACGGTGCAGAAAAATCACTCGCGAAATAATTTGTATTATAGCAAGTTATAATATCTGCGTGCAGAAAATTTATAGGTGGGTATTAAAAATATCACTATAAATTTGCAAAATTCAAACAAAACTTTGTATCTTTGCACTCGCAATGGGCGAATACCAGAGTGGCCAAATGGGGCAGACTGTAAATCTGCTGGTTTTTACCTTCGGTGGTTCGAATCCATCTTCGCCCACAACGAAAGCTGCTGTTAAGGCAGCTTTTGTTGTTTTTAGGTGTCCCCCCGACTCTTTAAACGTTAACCTCTATACACTCAACTTTTGTCAATATGGATACATTGGATTTATTGCGTAACCGTCGCACCATTAGAAAGTATAATGATACACCCATCGGTGATGAACTCTTGTCGGAATTGCTCGAGGTGGCATTTCGTGCGCCCACTACCGGTGGTATGCAACTATATAGTGTTGTTGTTACTCGCGACAACGAGATGAAACAAAAGTTGGCTCCTACGCACTTCAATCAGCCTACTGTAACCTCTGCACCGGTGGTGCTGACTTTCTGCGCCGATTACAACCGTTTTGTAAAGTGGTGTGAGGCGAGTGATGCACAGCCCGGATATGACAATTTTGCTTCGTTTACAACGGCAATGATCGATACCTTGTTGGTGGCGCAGCAATTCAATACGGCTGCCGAGTTGCGTGGGTTGGGTTGTTGTTATCTGGGTACTACCACTTATAATGCTCCTCAAATAGCCGAAATATTGAATCTTCCTCGCCTTGTAGTGCCTGTAACGACGCTGACAGTGGGTTTCCCTGCCGATGTGCCTCAGCAGGTCGAGCGATTACCGTTGGAGGCTATCGTTCACCACGAGCAGTATAAGGATTATACCACCGATGATATTCATCGCCTCTATGCCGAGAAGGAGGCTCTCCCTGCCAATAAGCGCTTTGTCGAGGAGAATGGAAAAGCGACGTTGGCACAAGTCTTTACCGATGTACGCTATACCAAGAAAGACAACGAGTATTTCTCGCGTATATGGGCCGACTTTATTGCTTCGCAAGGCTTTAAGTAGGCTGCTGTCGTTCCTCTATCTAATCGCTATTGGGCTTGTACAGCCATACATCTGCCTCGCCTGTATCGTGGCAGCCTATGCCTATCGTGGCGCACTCTTGTCGTAGTTGCTTGGCTTTAGGTGGGAATATGGAGGCTGCCAATATGATGGTGTCGATGTCGAATGTGGCAGTAAGGGGCTTTATCTTGCCTTTGTACTGTTCGGTAATAATGGCATAATCGATGTGTATGGGTTGCGATGTGTGGGTGTATCGCCACTCGTTGTCATCTACCCACAGCAGTCGGCTGTCGTAGTATTGTATAAATGGCAGTGCAATGTAAATGTGGGTAGTGCGCATGGTGTCATTGCTATTTACAATATTAGTATGTAACTGTTCTCTTATGCGCCACTCCTCGCCCTGTCGAGGTAGTGCCGAGGTGGTGTCGGTGCTTATGATGTAACAATGTCGGGCATTGTCGGCAAGTTGCAGGTGTGTGTAGTTGCGCTCTTGTGCTACAAATGCCAAAGATGCCGACGGCTTGGCCGATTGGTATATCAGTAGTATTTGTAGGGTGATGAGCAGTATTAACAAGGGTAAGCAAGGACGCAGTGTGCGACGCGACAAGATGTGCCATAGGCATATTGTGATGGCAAAATAGAGTATCAGAAAGAGTGGCGACAGCCATATTCCGTCGATGGTTGCACTCGGCAAGCCGGCTATGAAATTAGCACCGTCGGTGAGTATTTGTGTAAGTCGGTCGGTGGCTTGTAACAGCCATTGATGTGGCCAATGAAAGGCACAGCAGAGTTGCAGCGCAAGTGTTGCCACGACAAGGTATGGCAACAACGGTACGAAAATTATATTGGATAGCAATCCCCACACAGGGATGTAATGAAAGTAATAGGCTGCTATGGGTGTGGTGGCTATCATTGCAGCCGTTGACACCGAAACGCTTTGCAGTATGGCTCTCGCTATGAAATTGCGAATGTCGAGAATGCGACCCAAGTCGAAATAAGGGCTAAACAACAAAATGCCGGCTACGGCAACGTAACTCAATTGGAAGCCTATATCAAAGAGTTGCGTAGGGTCGAACAGTAATACACAAACAGCCGATGCACACAGTGCATTGAGGGCTGTGTTGCGACGGTTGATGAGTACGGCTGTACCTACAAATGTTGCCATAATACAGGCGCGCACTACCGATGGCGACAACCCTGTAATGAAGGCATACACCCACAGTGTTGCTATGGTCAAGGCGTAAGGCAACTTGCGTAGTCCCGTATATCGCAAGGGGTAGAGCAAGCAGGAGATGATGAGCGCGATGATACCGGTGTGCAGCCCGCTTACGGCAAGAACGTGCGACAGACCGGCTGCTGAGAAGTATTCGCGAGTAGTGGCTGGAAGATTGGTTTTATCACCCCACAGCAATGCCGAGAGCAGGGCAATATTTTCGGTCGATAAACCACTGTTGCGCAGACTTTCGACACAAGCCGACTGCACCCTTTGCGCCCTTTGTCGAAGTGTAGGCGTTGCTGTATAGGCCGATTGTTGCCACTCGCCGTCGGCTAAATACTGCCTGAATACAACACCTTGCATCTTCATATATTGCGCATAATCGAAGGCATCGGGCAGAGCCGAACTCTCTATGCGTTGCAACCGTGGTAAAAACATAATGATATCGCCTGCTTGCAAGCCGTTGGCTGTGTAGGAGTGCTTGATATTGAGCAACACGGGTATGTGTGCCGTATGGGTGCAGGAACTGTCATCCATAGCAATAATCGTTGCATTTACCTGATAGGAGTATTGCTTCTTGATAGGGGCTTCCTCTATTCGCGCTATGGCAACAGTGCTTGAGGTGGTGCAGGGTAACTCCTCATCGGGTTGGCTGTGCATATACACAAACATCCCCAATCCTACCATAGCCATTGTAGCCGATGTGAAGAAAGCCCAATGATGCAGCCTCTTGAGTCTGTTGTGGCGAGTCATCCACGCAACAACTCCACCTGCTATTGCTACGAAAGCGCACACATAAATACCACCCACGCAGGTTGTATAATGCCCACATACAATACCTATTGCCAAAGGCAACAGCAATCGCAGAAATGGAATGTGCGCAATGGTGTATCGAGGTGTGTTGTTCATAGGAGGGGCTGTCCGGTGGTTTTACTATGGCGAAGGTAACAAAAAAGTATGACGTTGCGCACAATGCAACTCTATATATCGGGAAAAATCGGCTTTTATTGTCTTGTTTGATGAGAAATTTTAGTTAAAACCGTTAAAAAACCACTTGCTGTGATAATTTTTTTCAAAAATATTTCGCTATTCGCAAAAAATACTCTTTATTTGCAACTCAATCTTAAAAACGAACCGACTTATTAACTCATAAAAAACTATCGCCTATTGAACAAAATTACTCTTATTTAAACGCAAAATAGTAGAGTAAATGAACAATTTGTTTAATTATACCGACGACGAACTTGTTGTCAGGTATGCCGATGGTGATAATGAGGCTTTTGACGTTCTGCTTAAAAGGCACGAGTCGAAAATCTATTCGTACATATATTATATAGTTAAAGACGAGGACAAGGCAAATGATGTTTTCCAAGAGACATTTGTCAAAGCCATTATGACTATACGCCAAGGTCGCTACACAGGCAATGGCCGTTTTGTTTCGTGGATTACACGCATAGCACACAATCTTATTATCGACAACTATCGCCAAGAAAAAATAGAGAATTGCATCAGTAGTGAAGATGATTCGATAGATGTATTCAATCGCAAAGAGTTGAGCGAAGGTACTATTGAAGATGCTCTTATTCAAGACCAAATATCATTTGATATACGCCGATTGGTCGATGCCTTGCCCGACAATCAACGCGAAGTGATAGAATTGCGATACTACAAAGACTTGAGTTTTAAAGAGATAGCCGACCTTACCAACGTAAGTATCAATACGGCTCTGGGACGTATGCGTTACGCCATTCTCAACATACGCCGTATGGCCGAGCAATATAATATCGCTCTTACTTTGTAATACTGCAAAAAAAATATCGATATCGGTGTAATAAAACAAGTAGGCCTTGCGTTATATAAGTGTAACCACTTAAAGCAATAGCCTATGAAGAAAAACTCTACTCCTGTATCTGCTAAAACATCCCAAAATCGCGTCACAGAGTTGCACGCCCGTCCATCGACATTGAGTGCCATTATGCAGTTTGCACGTTCATACAGTTATGCGCCCAAGTTGCGTGGTGAATTAGGAAGTTTTGTAGCCAACTAAAGACTTTGTCTTGATAAAGAATATTTAGCGAAGGCACGCCACAACGGTGTGCCTTATTTTATTATCCACAAAAATGTAGCATCCGATATTTCAATAAACAATTGGAAGTGATGTTGTGGGGGTAATGATTGAATAGCAACGACTTAATGCTTTTTGAGTGGTTTATTGGGTGAAAAATACTTTTTTTAGCCCAATCATTTCGCAGTGACAAAAAATTAGCCTACATTTGCAAACGATGTTTATGCACAAGAAAACTATTAACCTAAACAATAATATTATGATTAAAAAATTACTACTTGGCATTGTTGCTGTAGCCCTGTCGAGCAGTGTGGCTATGGCTGAAATGCGACCCATTCATTTGACAAATAATGGATTGGTGAGAAAAGATCTTTCTCAATTACAATCACAAGGTATCAAACTTGGTCGCCAAGCGACTGTCAAAGCCCCTGCTGCTGAAGATACTGAAATTTTCTTTGAAGACTTTGAAACATTCAATAGTGAAACTATGGTACCTCACGGTTGGGTCGTAGTCGATAATACTGTTGATGGAGGTGTTTTCTGTGCCAATATTCTTGAGTCGTCGAGTGGTTATATTACTGCTTTCTCGGGCGATTACGGTTTGGCTTCGATGTTTAGCGACGAAAGCCATCGTGATGGTTGGGCTATTGCAACCGGTGTTCAACTTGAGGCCAATCATACTTATCACTTTGGTATATATGCATTCTGCCAAGGATATAATAGTGTTGTAGATGAATGGCAAGTGACTATAGGTAATGCGCAAACTGTTGAGGCACAAACCAATATTGTTATCGATTGTACAGGTGTTAATGCCAAGACCGATAATAAATGGACACTCTATACAGGCACATTTACTCCTACTGTAAGTGGTACATATTACCCTGCCATACATCACTGTACAACAGCCATGGGTGGTAACCTCTGCTTGTGGGATTATATGCAAATCGATAGCGACCACGTTAAGATTTTGCCTCAAGGTTCTATGTTCTCAATTGGTGGATTGTGGTCGATGGATGGTCACACACAAGACGAAGAGGGTAATATAGATGTATATCGCCTTTATATTCAAAATGGTGACTCTATCAAGTATGGTTGCTATGCAAGCAATTGCGAAAGCGTGTCTTGGGATTTTGGTAAATATGCTACAACCCCCAACAATGATGCTGCGCAACCTGTTGTAACATTTGACTTTGCAAAGGCTAAAAGCGATGAGGTGTATAATGACGTTTATCTCACTATGAAAAACCAAGATGGTGAGGCATACGCCATTCGTGAATTCTTTATAAATCGCTTGAATAATGAAACTGCTCATACCGATTTTGTAGGTAACTTCTGCCCCGAAGATGGCTTTTATCTATTCTCGGGAGGTGGTAGTTATGATGCTTTGAGTGGTTTGAACTCTAACTACTATCGTTTTGCCGAACGTTATTCACTCCCCGAGAATGTAACTGCTTCGGTATCGGGAGCATATATGATACCTTTGCGTTATACAATTTCTATTGTCAATAAGAATAAAGAGTTTGCTGTAAAAGTTCTTCTTGCCGACGAGAATAATATGCCCGGCGAAGAAGTCTATAGCGAAAAATTCAAAATTGGTGATGTCTTTGGAACAGCAAGTTTCCAATCGGCAGTGTTGGTGGGCTTGGCGTTTAGTGAAACTGTCGATGTGAAGGGTACATTCTTCCTCGAATTTGAGTTCCCCGAAGGCATTAAGATAGGCTCAAATAACCACCTTTTCTTCGCAACCAGCAATGTGCGTGCCTTCCCTGAGGGTAATACTGCCTTCTATTACAATGCCGTAGGTACTGCCGATATGCCTTCGGGATGGATGGATGCTATCCAATATTATAAGGCCGGTGGTGTATCTACTGCCATATTCCCCTTGGTTACATTCAATGACAATGCAGCCGTGGTTGCCCCCAAGGTAAACGACTGCACAGTGTATGCCAACGGTAGCGAAATCACAGTAGTGAATGCTCCTCAAGGTAGCGAAATCGTAGTTGCCGACATTGCCGGTCGTGTTGTACTTACCGAGCGTGCAAACAACTTGAAGACCAACATCAACAGTGGTCTTAATGCCGGTATCTATATCGTAACCGTTAACGGTCAATCAACCAAAGTGGCTATACGATAAGAGGCTTAACCCAATACTAACATAAAAAATCAGCGCATCTAATCGGTGCGCTGATTTTTTATACGGTGTAAACTGCTTGCAATTTGGGGTAGGGGTTATTCGTCCAATAGTCCGGGTCGCAAACGGCGAGTGCGTTCTACGGCTTGGGCGTGTTTCCACTCGTCTATCTTGCGTTGGTGTCCCGATAGTAAAACATCGGGCACGCGCCATCCCTTGTACTCGGCAGGGCGTGTATATACGGGAGGAGCCAACAAGTTGTCTTGGAATGAATCGCTCAATGCCGATTGCTCATCGCCTATAGCACCGGGGATGAGGCGTACGATGGCGTCGGCAATAATAGCAGCCGGCATTTCGCCACCGGTGAGCACATAATCGCCAATCGAAATTTCGCGCGTGATAAGATGCTCGCGAATGCGATAATCTATACCCTTGTAGTGCCCGCAGAGGATGATGATATTCTCGAGCATCGACAGCGAGTTGGCCATCGGTTGGTCAAACAAATCGCCATCGGGCGAGGTAAATATCACCTCGTCGTAGTGGCGTTGCTCTTTCAGGTACGATATGGCGCGATCGACCGGCTCTATTTGCATTACCATACCGGCTTCGCCGCCAAACGGGTAGTCGTCAACGCGGCGATGCTTATCCAGCGTAAAGTCGCGCAGGTTGTGTACAACAATCTCGGCAAGACCCTTGTCCTGCGCTCTCTTGAGAATGGAATTGTTTAACGGCCCGTCCAGCAACTCGGGCAGGACAGTGATAATGTCAATACGCATAAACAACCCGATATTTTATACCAACATACCGGCTGCAACCTCTTGAGCCTTCTCCTCGCCAAGTGATTGCGCTACCAACGATAGGGCAAATACTGTGGCCGAAGCAGGGCCATTGGCTGTGGTGATGTTGTCATCGACCGAACAGCGTTCGCCTGTGATAATAGCACCCTCAAGGTTGTGCTCAAACCCCGGGTAGCAAGTAGAACGGCGACCATTCAGTAGTCCTAACATACCCAATATTGAAGGCGATGCACATATTGCCGCTGTAAGACCACCGGCCTCGGCGTGGGCTTTTATAAGGTCGCATAATGGGCGACTTGCAGCCAAATTGGTCATACCGGGCATACCTCCGGGCAAAATAAGCCATTCGACATCATCAAAAGCAATATCTTGAGCCAACGCGTCTGCTACAACGGGAATATTGTGAGCACCTGTAACAACAGCCTTGTCGGTTACCGATAGGGTGACCAAGGGCATTTCGGCACGACGCAATACATCAACTACGGTCAACGCTTCGATTTCTTCAAAGCCGTCGGCAAGAAAAAGATACGATTTTTTCATATTCTTTTGTTTTTTAGTTTCTACAACACTTGGCCGGCAGTATATCGCTACTTCGCCAAGATACAAATCATTAGCAAATATAGTAATTGCATCTTGGCAAACAAAATATGTGACAAAATTTTTTCATTTTTTGCATTTGATTCTACTGTTTGGGGTGAGAAAATGAGCAACCTGTTTGTAATAGCGCAATTGAAATGGAAATGAGCAAAAAACAATTTTTTTTATAAATAAAAGAGGTATATTATTCTTTTGTTGAGAAAAACTTTTTTGTAACTTTGCGTGGAATTATATTTCGGAAGATAGTTCCTTTCGAAAATGCCGGAGAAATACAAAAACAACAAAGGATAAAATAGCATTATGAATTCAGCACTTTTTGTGACGATTCTGGTCACAGCGATTGTAATGGTAGGAGCGGCCTTGCTTATCGCTTGGTTGCTTGCACCTCGCTCATTCAATCCCCAAAAAGGCGAGGCCTACGAGTGCGGTATTCCTACGCGTGGTACTTCGTGGATGCAATTCAAGGCAGGTTACTACCTTTTTGCCATTCTCTATTTGATGTTCGATGTCGAAACAGTATTCCTGTTTCCTTGGGCTGTCATACTGCGTGATGTAGGTGCTGCAGGTCTTATCAGCATCGCCGTATTTATGGTAATTCTTGTATTGGGTCTTGTGTACGCGTGGAAGAAAGGAGCATTGGAATGGAAGTAAAAAAATCGAAAATAAAGGCTATGCCATACGAGGACTTCAAGGATAATGAGTCACTCGAGCAATTGGTTGAAGAACTTAACGCTGCCGGCACAAATGTGGTTGTTGGCGTTTTTGATGATATAATCAACTGGGGACGCTCCAACTCGGTGTGGCCCTTGGCTTTTGCTACAAGTTGCTGTGGTATTGAGTTTATGTCGGTAGCCGCTGCACGTCACGATATGGCACGTTTCGGTTTTGAGGTTACTCGTAATTCACCCCGTCAAGCCGACTTCTTGATGGTGGCCGGTACAATAGTACACCGTATGGCTCCCATCCTCAAGCGTGTATATGACCAACTTGCCGAGCCTAAATATGTAATTGCTACCGGTGCTTGTGCAGTGTCGGGTGGTCCGTTCCGTAATTCTTATCATACAGTGCCGGGTATCGACCAAATCCTGCCGGTCGATGTATATGTTCCCGGTTGTCCTCCACGCCCCGAAGCAATGCTCTATGGTATGATGCAATTGCAACGTAAAATAAAAGTTGAGAACTTCTTCGGTGGAGTTAATCGCAAACAGAAAAGAGAAGAATTCTTCAAAGACAAAGAATAAAAATACTCTCTTAATAGCAATAAGAAAACATACACCTTATATATAAATATATGGCAACCATTCAAGAAAAAATAAGCAAGTTGATACCTGAAGCCACTTTTACTGAGGCTCAAGTGCTACAGATATCGGTGCCCGATGCTCAATGGCACACGCTTGCAAAAGCCCTATATGAAGATGTAAATACGCCATTTGATTACCTTACAACCATCGTTGGTATGGATTGGGGCGAAACACTTGGCTGTTTATATTACCTCGAATCGACCAAAACCGGCGACCGCTTGTGCGTAAGAGTGGAAACAGCCGATCGCGAAAATCCCAAGTTGCACTCGGTAAGCGACCTGTGGGACTCGGCAAACTTCTACGAGAGAGAGGTTTACGACTTCTTTGGTATTATCTTTATCAATCACCCCGATATGCGTCGCCTCTTCTTGCGTCGCGATTGGGTGGGACATCCCCTTCGTAAAGATTACGATGCAAGCCCCGAAATCAACCCCGTTCGCTTGCATCACGAGGAGGCTTACGACACTACTGTATCGTATGTCGAACAAGCCGATGGCTCTATCAAAAAGACCGAGCCTGTAATATTTGCCCCCGATGATTATGTGGTAAACATAGGCCCTCAACACCCCTCAACTCACGGTGTGTTGCGCCTTCGTTGCTCGCTCGATGGCGAGTTTATCAAGAAGGTTGACCCCTATTGTGGATACATTCACCGTGGTATCGAGAAGATGAGCGAGTCGCTCACATATCCCCAAACACTCCACTTTACCGACCGTCTTGACTATCTGTCGGCTATGCAAAATCGCCACGCCTTGTGTATGTGTATCGAGGATGCCCTGCAAGTGGAGATACCCGAGCGCGCACAATATATTCGTACTATCAACGATGAGTTGATGCGTATATCATCGCACTTGCTCTTCTGGGGTACATTCTGCAACGACTTGGGCAGTACTACTGCGCTTATCTACGGCTTCCGTGAGCGTGAAATGGTACTTGATATTCTCGAAGAGACTACCGGTGCCCGTATGTCGTTCCACTACAACAAGATAGGTGGTGTAATGAAGGATATTCATCCCGATTATCAACGCAAAATCAAGGAGTTCTGCAAGATAATGCCCGAACGCCTCAAAGAATATCACCGATTCTTTACCGGTAACGTTATTGCCAAAGGCCGTATGCACGGCATCAGCGTTATCTCGAAAGATCGTTGTATAGCACACTCAATGACAGGCCCTTCGGGACGTGCTTCGGGTTGGGCTTGCGACGTGCGTAAACGCATACCCTATGCACTCTACGACAAGGTAGAGTTTGATGAAGTGTTGCGTACCGAAGGCGATATATATGCCCGTTATATGGTGCGTATGGATGAGATATTGCAATCGATTCGCATCATTGAGCAGTTGGTGGATAATATCCCCGAAGGCCCCGTATCGGAGAAGATGAAACCTATCATCAAGTTGCCCGAGGGACAATGGTTCCGTCAGGTAGAGGCCAGCCGTGGTGCATTCGGTGTATTCATCGAGAGCCGTGGCGACAAGTATCCCTATCGCTTGAAATTCAACTCACCGGGTATGATGCTTGTGGCATCGCTTGATGAGGTGTGTCGTGGTGGAAAAATCGCCGACCTTATAGCCGGTGGTGGCTCGCTCGACTATGTGATACCCGATATTGACCGATAAAAATATGTAAATCCTAAATAAACGAAAACAAAATGTACGACTTTTCGAATATTACAATGTGGATACATAACCTCTTAATGAGTTTCTTGCCCGAATGGGCTACGTTGCTCATAGAGTTTGTGCTTATAGGTGTAGCCATCTTGGCGCTATATTGCATCCTCGCACTCTTCCTTATCTACTTCGAACGTAGGGTAGCCGGTGCGTTTCAGTGTCGCCTTGGCCCCAATCGTGTAGGACCTTTCGGTGTATTTCAAAGTATTGCCGATATGCTCAAGATTCTTATCAAAGAACTTATCTACTTGAAAAATATCGACCACTTCTTGTTCAACCTCGCTCCATTCTTCGTATTGGTGGCATCGATGCTTACATTTGCTTGTCTGCCTTGGGGTAATGGATTGCAAGTTATCGACTATAACATTGGTGTATTCTTTATGCTTGCCGTATCGGGATTGGGTATCTTGGGTGTACTCCTTGCCGGATGGTCGTCGAACAGCAAATATACCGTAATCGGTGCAATGCGTGCCGGTGCGCAAATGATTAGTTACGAGTTGTCTATAGGCTTGTCTATACTCACCATCGTAGCCATATCGGGCAGTATGTCGGTAACAGGTATTGTCGAGGCACAGCACGATGCTTGGTTCCTCTTCAAGGGTCACATCCCTGCACTTATTGCATTCATCATCTACTTGGTAGCCGGCTCAGCCGAAATCAACCGTGGCCCCTTCGATATGGCCGAGGCCGAGAGTGAACTTACTGCCGGTTATCACACTGAGTATTCGGGTATCCACTTCGGATTCTACTACTTGGCAGAGTATCTTAACCTCTTCATTATGGGTGGTATTGCCACAACATTGTTCTTGGGAGGTTGGATGCCTTTGCACATACCCGGCTGGGATAGTTTCAACGCAATTATGGACTACATCCCGTCGATTGTGTGGTTCCTCGGTAAGAGTATCGTAGTAGTGTGGATAAGTATGTGGTTCCGTTGGACATTCCCCCGTCTGCGCATCGACCAACTGCTTAATCTCGAGTGGAAATATCTCCTCCCCATAAGCCTTGTTAACCTCGCCATTATGAGCGTTGTAGTGGCTATGGGTTGGCACTTTTAATATTGTAAATAAATAAAATAGATAACCTTATAAATGCCACAGGCTGAAACTATGAGTGAAAAGTTTGGCTATATAACGCAAGTAATCGGACCGGTTGTTGACGTCACATTCGAAGGCGAAGGCAACACCGTTCCTCCCATTTATGCCGCCCTCAAAATTGAGCGTAGCAATGACGCTGATTTGTTGGTGGAAGTAGAACAACACATTGGTGAAAATACCGTTCGTTGTGTTGCAATGGACTCGACCGATGGTCTTACCCGAGGTATGAAAGTTATTGACCTCGGACGTCCCTTGTCAATGCCTACAGGTGACCAAGTGAAAGGTCGCTTGATGAACGTGATGGGCGATGCCATCGACCACCTTCCTGCTCTTGACTATACTAATGTGAAGTCGATTCACCAAGAGGCTCCTGCCTTCGACGAGTTGACTGTAAGTACCGAATTCCTCTTTACAGGTATCAAGGTAATTGACCTGCTTGAACCCTATTCTCGTGGTGGTAAGATTGGTCTTTTCGGTGGTGCCGGTGTAGGAAAAACCGTGCTTATTATGGAGATGATTAACAACATCGCCAAGGGGCACAACGGTTTCTCGGTGTTTGCCGGTGTAGGCGAACGTACTCGTGAAGGTAACGACTTGTTGCGCGAGATGATTGAGTCGGGCGTAATGTCGTACGGTGAGAAGTTCCGTGAAGGAATGGAGCGAGGCGAGTGGAACCTCGAAGATGTGGATATGACAAGTGTCAACAACTCGCAAGCCACACTCGTGTTCGGACAGATGAATGAGCCTCCCGGTGCGCGTCTTCGCGTAGCATTGGCAGGTCTTACCGTAGCCGAGCAATTCCGTGATGCCGACGGCGGTGGTAAAGAGATTCTTCTCTTCATCGACAACATCTTCCGTTTCACACAAGCCGGTTCGGAGGTTTCGGCATTGTTGGGTCGTATGCCCTCGGCCGTAGGTTACCAACCCACATTGGCATCGGAAATGGGTAAATTGCAAGAGCGTATCACATCGACCAAGCAAGGTGCTATCACATCGGTGCAAGCAATCTATGTGCCTGCCGACGACTTGACCGACCCCGCTCCGGCAACAACTTTCAGTTTCTTGGATGCTACAACCGTATTGAGCCGTAAGATTTCGGAACTTGGTATCTATCCTGCCGTAGATCCTCTTGAGTCAACATCTCGTATTCTCGACCCCCTTATCGTAGGCGAGGAACACTACAATACAGCACAAGCCGTTAAGCAACTCTTGCAGAAGTATAACGAGTTGCAAGACATCATCGCAATTCTTGGTATCGATGAACTTTCCGACGAGGATAAACTCGTTGTAAGTCGCGCTCGTCGTGCTCAACGTTTCCTCTCGCAACCCTTCCACGTAGCCGAGCAATTTACCGGTCTGCCCGGTGTAATGGTACCCCTTGAGGAGACTATCCGAGGATTTAAGATGATTCTCAGTGGAGAGATGGACCAATATCCCGAGCAAGCATTCCTCAACGTAGGTACTATCGATGAGGCTATTGCCAAGGGTAAGAAAATGCTCGAACAAGCACAAGCCAATTAATAATTGTTATGAAACTCGAAATAATATCTTCGGAAACAACACTCTTCAGCGGCGAGGTAACATCGGTAACGCTACCCGGCACAAAAGGCTCGTTCACTGTATTGCACAACCACGCATCGTTGGTATCGACCCTCGAAAAAGGCTCGATAGAGTATGTTATTGGCAATGAACGTCATTCCGTAGAAACGAGTGGTGGATTTGTTGACATAGACAACAATCGTATTGCGGTATGTATCTATTAATAAGTCCCGAATAAAGAAATAAAAATCAATGAAAAAGCACTCGATACTTATCATAAGCATTACACTTATTGTAATAGCGGCTGCGGCAAGCATAGCCTTGTTCGATCATTCGCATCACGATGAGAATGCCAAGTACGATGCCAAAGAGACAATCTTTGAGCACTTGGTGGACCACTACAGCTGGGAAGTGCCTTTTTCGCACAGCCATAAAATACCCCTGCCCATTATAGTACAAGACTATAAGGGTGGTTGGCACTGTTTTATGTCAAACAAGGTAGAACACGGCGAAACATACGACGGATTCTATATTGATTCAAGCGAAGCACATCACGGCAAGGTGGTGGGTGTAAACGATAAAGGTGAAGTATATCGACCCCTTGACATCTCTATTACCAAGAATGTCGCTGCGTTGTTTATCACCGTAATCGTTGTGTGCCTATGTATCTTCCCTCTTGTTCGTTGGTACAAGAATAATGGTAAGAAAGCCCCGAGAGGTTTTGTAGGAGCAATAGAAATGCTCACCTGTATGATATACGATGATGTGATTAAGTCGATTCTCGGTCCCGAGAAGGGTCGTCGTTTTGCTCCTTATCTGCTCACAGCATTCTACTTTATCTTTGTATCGAACTTGATGGGTTTGATGGTCATCTTCCCGGCAGGAGCCAACCTTACCGGTAACTTGGCAATTACACTTGTACTCGCTATCTGCACATTCTTGGCAGTAAACATCTTTGGTACCAAGGAGTATTGGAAAGAGATATTCTGGCCCGATGTACCCATTGCCTTAAAGTGTCCGCTACCCATTATGCCCTTTATTGAGATATTCGGCGTATTCACCAAGCCCATTGCGCTTATGGTGCGTCTGTTTGCCAATATGATGGGTGGCCATATGATAGTGTTGGTATTACTCTCGCTTATCTTCATCTTCAAGGAGATGGGAGGTATAGCCGTAGGTAGTGCCACTACCGTACTATCGGTAGGATTCTCACTCTTTATGTACATCATAGATACGTTGGTAAGTTACATCCAAGCCTATGTATTTACAATGTTGTCAACCATATTTATATCGTTGGCACAAGTTGAAGAACATCATCACGAATAGAAAAGAAAAACAAATAAATTATTAACCTTATAAAAAAGAAAACATTATGTTAGCAATGATTTTAACAGCACTCGCACCTCTTACAGTAATCGGTGCGTGCGTAGGAGCAGGTATCGCAGCAATCGCTGCAGGTTTGGGTATCGGTCGCATCGGTAGTTCGGCTATGGAAGCCATCGCACGTCAACCCGAAGCAGCAGGCGACGTTCGTGGTAGTATGATCGTTATCGCGGCTCTTATCGAGGGTGTTGCCCTTTTCGCCGTTATCGTTTGTATTCTCGCATTGTTCCTCTAATCTCGCCTAAAAGTCCCGTATGGAACTGTTTATGCCCGAAGCAGGGCTCGTCTTTTGGATGTTTGTGGTATTTGTGGTATTATTTGCCATACTTGCCAAGTTTGCGTGGCCCGTCATCACCAAGATGGTTGACGAGCGTGCTACCCTCATCGACAACGGTGTAGAGTATGCCGAAGCAGCCAAAGCAAGCCTCGAAGACTCTGAGAGCCAAGCCCGCGCCATTCTCGCTGAAGCAGGACGTCAACAAATGGAAATCCTTCAAGAAGCAGCACAGATGAAGGCTCAAATCATCGAAGAGGCCAAGAAAGCCGCTGCCGCCGAAGCCAAGAAACTTGTTGATGCTGCCACCATCAGTATCGAGCAATCGCGCAAAGAAGCAGAACTACAGTTCCGTCAAGAAGTGAGCCAATTCGCCCTCACAATAGCCGAAAATATTATTCGCAAAGAACTCGCGGGCGATAAAGCTCAGGCGGAAATGGTAGAGCAATTATTGAACGAACTTGAACATAAAAACTAAGAATTATGAACGAAGGATTAATTCCTCGCAGATACGCTAAAGCCTTGTACAAATATGCACAAGAGCAGCAATGTACCCAACAAGTCTATGCCGATACGCAACGACTTGAGGAAGCATTTGCTACACACCCGGCACTGACCAAAGCGTTGGGTAATCCTGCCTTGAGTGCTACCGAAAAAGAGCAGTTACTTATTGCTGCTGCCGGCCCTGATGCCGGTAAGGCTATCCTTCGATTCATCAACTTGGTAATTCTCAATCACCGTGAAACATTCTTCCGAGCCGCTATGCTCGACTATCAGGATGTGTATCGTAAAGAGAACAACATTGCTCGTGTCACTATCATTACAGCATCGGCTGTAAGCGACGAAATTGTGGCACGCATCAAGAGCCTGTTGAAATCGAAACTCGATAAAGAGCTGGAGTTTGTCTATGAAATAGACCCCTCGCTCATCGGTGGTTTTATACTGCGCGTTGAGTCGATGCAACTCGATGCTTCGATTCAAAACGAGCTTAAAAAATTGCGCGTAAAATTACTAAACAAATAATCTTATGATAAAACCAAACGAGATATCGGATATACTCAAAAGCAAACTCGAAGAGGTTGACAAACAAGCCAACTTTGAAGAGATAGGTACCGTACTCGAAGTAGGTGACGGTGTTGCCCACGTCTATGGCCTTGACAATGTTAAGTCGAGCGAACTCGTAGAGTTTGAAAACGGCGTGCGTGGTGTGGCTATGAACCTCGAAGAGAGTAATGTGGGTGTAATCCTTCTAAACGATATCGAAAAGGTTACCGAGAATATGACTGTACGTCGCACCGGCGACATCGCTTCAATTCCCGTTGGCGAAGGTTTGTTGGGTCGTGTTATCAATACGTTGGGCGACCCCATCGACGGTGCAGGCCCCATTGCAGGCAATACTGTGTTGATGCCCCTCGACCGTAAGGCTCCCGGTGTTATCTTCCGTCAACCTGTAAAAGAACCTCTACAGACCGGTATCAAGGCTATCGATGCTATGGTACCCATCGGTCGTGGACAACGCGAACTTATCATCGGTGACCGACAAGTAGGAAAAACAACAATTGCCATAGATACTATTATCAATCAACGTGAGAACTTTAAGAACGGTAACCCCCTCTATTGTATCTACGTTGCGATAGGTCAAAAGGCTTCATCGGTAGCAGCATTGGTAAACACACTGCGCGAACACGGCGCAATGGACTATACCATCGTATTGGCTGCCAATGCATCCGACTCGGCTGCTATGCGTTACTATGCACCTATGGCCGGTGCTGCCATTGGTGAGTACTTCCGCGATTCAGGTCGTCACGCTCTTGTGATATACGACGACTTGTCGAAACAAGCCGTTTCTTATCGCGAGATTTCACTTATCTTGCGCCGTCCTTCGGGTCGTGAAGCATATCCCGGTGATATCTTCTACCTCCACTCGCGCTTGTTGGAACGTTCGGCCAAGATTATCGACAACGATAAGGTGGCTGCTTCGATGAACGACCTGCCCGAAGTGTTGAAACCTATGGTAAAAGGTGGAGGCTCGCTCACAGCACTCCCCATCATCGAAACTCAAGCAGGCGACGTTTCGGCCTATATCCCCACCAACGTAATCTCTATTACCGACGGTCAGATATTCCTCGAAACCAAACTCTTCAACCAAGGTGTACGCCCTGCCATCAACGTAGGTATCTCGGTATCGCGTGTGGGTGGTAGCGCACAACTCAAGGCTATGAAGAAGATTGCCGGTACACTCAAAATCGATCAAGCACAATTCCGTGAACTTGAGTCGTTTACACAATTCGGTGGCGACATCGACCCCGTAACTGCAATGGTTATTGACAAAGGTCGCAAGAACGAGCGTGTACTTATTCAACCACAATACAGCCCTGTTCCCGTTGAGGAAGAGATTGCTATAATCTATTGTGGTACACAAGGCTTGCTCGCACCCGTTCCCACCGACAAAGTGGCCGAGTTTGAGAAACTGTTCCTGCAAATACTCCACGCTAAACATCAAACCGATGTTCTCGATGAGTTGAAGAAAGGTATTCTCAATGATGAGATTGCTGCCAAACTCACCGAGGTGGCTAAAGAAGTTGCTAACCGCTTTAAGGCATAATTAAGATATGGCATCCATCCGCGAACTGAAAGGCAGAATAGGCTCGGTATCGACATCCGAGAAGATTACCGGCGCGATGAAAATGATTTCGTCGGCCAAGATGCACAAGGCAATGCAAGCATTGCAACGTGTTGAGCCGTTCCGTCAACAGATACAATCTACTATCGACAACCTCTTGGCTGCCGATAGCGAATACACCTCGCCTCTGACCCAAGTACGCCCTGTAAAACAAATGGGTATTGTGCTGTTGGGTAGCGACGAAGGGTTGTGCGGTGCTTTCAATATGATGCTATTCAAACGTATGCTCGAAACGATAAGTCGGGTAAAAGAAGAATCGAACGAGGAGGTATCGTTTGTTATCTATCCCATTGGTAAGAAGGTTGTTGCCGCATCCAAGAAACTTGCACTCCCCAATGTGCGAGTATCGGTGTTGCCCTATATGACAGCCAAGAGCAGTGACGAAAAGATAAAACAAATGTGCGACGAACTCTCGCAAGCGTTCCTAAGCGAAGAATTGGACCACATAGAGATTGTGTTTATGGAATTCTTGAGTATGGGACGTCAGCGACTTGCCAATCGTATTATGCTGCCGGTCGTAGCCGAAGCATCCGACAAGCAAGCCGAGTGCAAGCCCTACCTTTTCGAGCCCGATGTATCGACAATCTTCGACACAGTGTTACCACTGTCGGTATTGGCATCGTTGCAAGAGAGCATCAGCCAAAATCGTGCCTCGGAGCAAGCAGCGCGCGTTCTTGCTATGCAGTCGGCCAACGACAATGCCAAGAAATTGCGTGAAGAATTGCAACTTGAATACAACAAGTTACGCCAACAAAGTATCACAAACGAACTGCTCGATATATTGGGCGGCAAGGTTGACGGATAAACTAACCCCTTTTGACGAGATGACTTGGCAGGCAACTGCCAAGCATTCTCGCCGAGAGATATTAACTATAACGAACTGATAGGCACACTATCAAACAGACCTATGGGAAGTAACAAGAACTATTTCACATCGTTATTTGAAGGCATCGGGAGTTTGCTCACCGGTATGAGTATTACGGGTAAATATTTTTTCAGCCGTAAGATTACCCAACAGTATCCCGAGAATCGTAAAACACTCGAAATTCCCGAGCGTTTTCGCGCTACACTTTCGCTTGTATATGACGAGCAAGGCAACCACAAATGTATAGCCTGTGGTATTTGTCAAAACAACTGCCCCAACAATACAATCGAAGTCGTGGCGAAAAAAATTGAGACCGAAGATGGCAAAACAAAGCGCGTACTCGACCGATATATGTATGACCTCGGTTGCTGTACTTTCTGCCAATTGTGCGTAAGCACTTGCCCTCACAACGCCATTGAGTTTACAAACGAGTTTGAGCAAGCAGTTTTCTCTCGCGAGAAACTTGTTAAGCAACTCAACAATCGTCCCGAACCGGTGCGTGAAACCCCTAAAGAAGAAAAATCAGAATAATACTATATATGGAACTCTTACCTTTAGCTCAACAAGTTATTTTCTACTTGCTTGCGATAGTTATTGTGGTATGCTCGATATTGGCAGTCACCACACGTCGCATACTTCGGGCTGCTACATACCTGCTATTCGTGCTTTTATCGACAGCAGGTATATACTTTATGCTCGATTATACATTCCTTGGCTCGGTGCAAATAGCTGTGTATGCCGGTGGTATATTGGTTCTGTTTGTCTTTTCTATCTTGCTCACAAGCCATCCCGGCGAGCGTTGCGAAAAAACAAGCCTCACCAAGCAAATACTGGGTATCGTAGCAGCAGTGACAGGAGCCGCTGTATGTGCCTTCGCACTCTTTACCTACTCGTGGCCTGCTGTCAATCTCGTAGAGACCGGCGAGCATCCCATCAAGGCTTTGGGTCACGCACTTATAGGTATGGAAAAATTCCAATATCTGCTTCCATTTGAGGCAGTCAGTGTTTTATTATTGGCCTGTATCATCGGAGCCATTATGATAGCCCGTAAACGCTAAAAACTGAAGATTATGGAAATACCAATGATATATTACATCGTATTGAGTCTTGTGATGTTCTTTGCCGGCGTGTACGGTTTTATCACTCGTAAGAATATGCTTATGATGCTCATCTCGTTAGAGTTGATGCTCAATGCTGTTGACATAAACTTTGCCGTTTTCAATCGCTTCTTGTTCCCCGGACAAATGGAGGGTATGGTTTTTGCAATATTTGCCATCGCCATTGCCGCTGCCGAGACTGCGATTGCTATTGCTATTATTATTAACATTTTCCGTCACATCCGCGACATCGAAGTGGATAAACTCGACGATATGAAATATTAAGGACCGCTATGGAATATACAGTTTTCATCTTACTACTGCCCTTGGCTATGTTCTTGTTGTTGGGACTGCTCGACAGCAAGTTGAAGCCCCGTGTAGCGGGTATATTGGGCACATTGGGTATGACCGTGTGCGCTGCGTTGGCTTATTTTACAGCCTACCAATTCTTTACTCAACCTCGCAATGCCGAGGGGGTGATACCTTCGGTTACTCCCTACAACTATGAGTGGTTGCGTTTCACCGAGAATCTGCACATCGACTTGGGTATATATCTCGACCCTATCTCGGTAATGATGCTCGTTGTTATCACCACCGTATCGTTGATGGTACATATCTATAGCCTCGGCTATATGCACGGCGAGAAAGGTTTTCAACGTTACTATGCTTTCCTATCGCTCTTCAGTATGTCGATGTTGGGCTTGGTAGTAGCCACCAACATCTTCCAGATGTATATCTTCTGGGAACTTGTGGGTGTATCTTCTTATCTGCTCATTGGCTTCTATTATACCAAGCCGGCAGCCATTGCAGCCTCGAAGAAAGCATTTATCGTTACACGTTTTGCCGACCTCGGATTCCTTATCGGTATCCTCATTTTGTCGTTCTTTACAAAGACATTCGACTTTGCTACCCTCACTGCTACTCCCACTGCTATCATTACCGAAACAGCCGGCGCTACATTCCTCGGTTGCTCGGTAGCATCTTGGGCTTTGGCTCTCATTTTTATGGGTGGTGCAGGTAAGTCGGCAATGTTCCCCTTGCACATTTGGTTGCCCGATGCAATGGAGGGTCCTACTCCTGTATCGGCACTTATTCACGCTGCTACAATGGTGGTAGCCGGTGTATATTTGGTTGCACGCCTTTTCCCTGTATATTGTGTAACCCCCGAGGTGCTCGAACTTATCACTACCGTGGGTGCTATTACAGCGTTGTATGCTGCTATAGTGGCTTGTGTTCAGACCGATATTAAGCGTGTGCTTGCCTTCTCTACCATATCGCAAATAGCCTTTATGATAGTAGCATTGGGCGTAGCCAACGATACCGACCTGCACGAAGGCTTGGGTTATATGGCTTCTATGTTCCACTTGTTTACTCACGCTATGTTCAAGGCGTTGCTCTTCTTGGGTGCAGGTGCTATCATTCACGCTGTACACTCAAACGAGATGAGCGAAATGGGTGGTTTGCGCAAGTATATGCCCATTACCCACATTACATTCCTCATTGCCTGCTTGGCCATTGCCGGAATACCTCCCTTCTCGGGATTCTTCAGTAAGGATGAGATTCTCACTGCTGTAATGAACAAAAGCACATTCTGGGGTATATGGATGACAGTAGTAGCCGGCTTGACAGCATTCTATATGTTCCGTCTCTACTTCCGTATCTTCTGGTGGAAGAATACCGATTGCAGTCATCACACACCTCACGAGGCACCCCTCACAATGACATTGCCACTTATATTCTTGGCATTGGTTACTTGTGTGGCAGGTTTTATTCCCTTCGGTGAGTTGGTAAGTGTAAATGGTCAGCCCTACCACATCCACCTCGATTGGAGTGTGGCAACCACCAGCATTATCGTAGCAGTGTGTGCCATCTCGTTGGCTGCTTGGTTGTATCTGAAAGAGAACAAGAAACCCACCGCAATGGCCGATGCTACTCGCACGCTGCACACTGCCGCCTATCGTCGTTTCTACATCGACGAAATATACTTGTTTATAACTCACAAAATCATATTCAAAGGCATCTGCGCGCCCATAGCGTGGTTCGACCGTCACATCATCGATGGTACAATGGATATGTTTGCCAATGTAACACAATGGGTATCGGCTCGCATCAAAGGCTTGCAATCGGGTTATATACAAAGTTATGTATGGATACTGCTTATGGGCACATTGCTCATTGCTGCGATAACGATAATTTGTCTCTTATAAAGTTGAAGAACCAATAAAACGAAGAAACTATGAATTTTCTATCATTTTTTGTGCTTATTCCTATCTTGATGATGGCAGGACTTGCCATAGCAAGAGATATGAAACAAATACGCACGGTAGCAGTCACGTTCTCTACCCTTCAACTGGGACTTGCTATCTACACCGTATTTAAATACTTGGCCGAGCGTGCTGCCGGCAATGCCCAGGATATGCTCTTCCAAGCCTCGACAATGTGGTATGAGCCTCTCAACATACACTATGCTGTGGGTGTTGACGGTATCTCGGTTACTATGTTGTTGCTCACTGCAATCATCGTTTTTGCCGGTGTATTTGCATCGTGGAAGATTGAACCCCTCTCGAAAGAGTTTTTCTTGTGGCTCACACTCCTTTCAATAGGTGTGTATGGCTTCTTTATCTCGATAGACTTGTTTACAATGTTTATGTTCTACGAGGTTGCGCTTATTCCTATGTACCTGCTTATAGGTGTGTGGGGTAGTGGTAAGAAGAACTATTCGGCAATGAAACTTACGCTGATGTTGATGGGTGGCTCGGCACTGCTTATGTTGGGCATACTCGGTATCTATTACCACTCTGCCCCCGAAGGCGGACAACTCACAATGAACATCCTTGAGATTGCCCAAAACAACGCTATCCCGCACGATTGGCAATACTTCCTCTTCCCCTTGACTTTTGTGGGATTTGGTATCTTGGGTGCTATGTTCCCCTTCCACACTTGGTCGCCCGACGGTCACGCATCGGCACCTACAGCCGTTTCGATGCTTCACGCAGGTGTGCTGATGAAATTGGGTGGTTACGGTTGCTTCCGTGTTGCCATCTATCTTATGCCCTTCGCTGCACAAGAGTTGTCGTGGATATTCCTTATCCTCACAGGTATCAGTGTGGTATATGGTGCATTCTCGGCTTGTGTACAAACCGACTTGAAGTATATCAATGCCTACTCATCGGTGAGCCACTGTGGTCTTGTGCTCTTTGCCATTCTTATGCTCAATAACACTGCAATGACAGGTGCTGTAATGCAAATGCTCTCGCACGGTCTTATGACAGCCTTGTTCTTTGCCTTGATAGGTATGATATATGGTCGTACCCACACACGCGACATTCGCGAAATGGGTGGCTTGATGCAAATTATGCCTTTCCTCTCGGTTTGCTATGTAATAGCCGGTCTTGCTTCACTCGGTTTGCCGGGCTTGAGTGGTTTCGTTGCCGAGATGACAATCTTTGTAGGTTCTTTCCAACACACCGATATGTTCCACCGTGTATTCACTATCGTAGCCTGTTGCTCGATTGTAATTACGGCTGTTTACATCTTGCGTGTTGTAGGTAAGTTGCTCTATGGTGCCGTGCAAAACGAGCATCATCGCGAACTCACCGATGCCACTTGGTGGGAACGCCTCTCGGCTGTGACACTCATCATCTGTGTCGCTGCCATAGGTTGCTTCCCCGGTTGGATTTCTAACCTCATCAGTAACAGCCTTAACGCTATTGTCGAACGTCTATCATAAACATCGCAGATATGGATTTTTCACAATATTCATTGATATGGGAGTATATGCAATCCGAGTTGCTGCTGTTGGTAGCCACAGTACTCCTTTTCTTTATCGACCTTTTTGCATCGCCCCGTTTCCTCGATAAGTGGTTCTCGGGCATAGCCTGCGTACTGCTTGCTGCAGTAACTGCCGTAAGTTGCATTCCCGGTAGCGAAACACATACTCTCTTTGGAGGTATGTTTATCAACACCCCTATGACAACTGCTATGAAAATGGTGCTTAATATAGGTACTATACTTGTATTGTTGCAAGCCCATTCGTGGGTCAACAGCGAGGCTTGCAAGGTGCGTCGTGGTGAGTTCTATGAGTTGATGTTCTTCACACTCTTCGGTATGTACTTGATGATTTCATCGGGTCACTTCCTCATCTTCTTCATCGGACTCGAAACTGCTTCATTGCCCATTGCTGCATTGGTAGCCTTCAATAAACAAGGTGGCGACTCGTATGAGTCGGGTGCCAAATACCTCTTCAATGCCGTATTCTCATCGGCTATATTCCTGATGGGTATTTCATTTATGTATGCAATGTCGGGCTCGCTCTACTTTGAGGATATAGCCCTTGCTGCAACAGCCAACACTGCATTGTTTATCGTTGCCTTGGCTTTCATCATTTCGGGCATCGGCTTCAAACTGTCACTCGTTCCTTTCCACTTGTGGACTGCCGACGTGTACCAAGGAGGCCCTACAGCCGTTACAGCCTACCTCTCGGTAATATCGAAGGGTGCTGCAGCCTTTGCTTTCTTGTGGGTGTTGTTTAAGACATTCAGCCCCTCGCCCGAGGTGTGGCAAGGAATACTCTATGTGCTTATCATCCTCACCATTACATTGGGTAACTTGTTTGCCATCCGTCAGAAAGATCTGAAACGTTTCCTCGCTTTCTCATCTATCTCACAAGCCGGATATATTATGCTCGGTGTTATGGCTAACAGCGCACAAGGTATGACTGCCCTTGTTTACTATATCCTTGTATATATCTTCTCGAACTTGGCTGCTTTCGGTGTGATTGCTACCATTGAGAATAAGACAGGTAAGGTAAATATGGACGACTATAACGGATTGTACCAAACCAACCCCAAGTTGAGCCTTGCTATGATGCTCGCTATGTTCTCGTTGGCAGGTATTCCTCCCTTTGCCGGCTTCTTCAGCAAATTCTTTATCTTTGCATCGGCAGTAAACAGTGGATACTATATCCTTGTACTCATTGCATTGCTCAATACTATTATCTCGTTGTTCTACTATCTGTTGGTGGTAAAAGCAATGTTTATCAATCCCAACGATAATCCTATCGAAACCGTTAAGACCGGTTGCTACGGTCGCACAGGACTTGTTATCTGCGTGGCAGGTATCTTGATTCTCGGTATCGCAAGTTGCGTATATGGCTACTTGTCGGGATTGAGCCTTACAGTAGGTATCTGATAGATATTACATAGATGTGCAAAAGGCGAGCATTGGCTCGCCTTTTGTTTTGCCCAAGAGTTGCTCCCTCTTATCAAGGGGTTACTTGCAGTGGCTTGGTCGTAAACCAAAGGAGTTGCGCCAAAATTTTCATTTTGACACAACTCCTTTATTTATGGGGATAAGTTGTTGCTTATTTCTTCATCTCGGCAACCTTCTCGAGGATGCGAAGGAGGTGCAACCAGAACTTCTCAACAGCGGGGATGTGCATACGCTCGTCGGGAGAGTGAACGTCGCGCAATGTAGGGCCAAACGAAATCATATCCAAGTGAGGATATTTGCTGAGGAACAAGCCACACTCAAGACCTGCGTGGATGGCAAGGATTTGGGGTGTTACGTTGAACAACTCCTCGTAAGCCTCAACGGCGATGTCTTTAATAGCCGAATGCATATTGGGTTTCCATCCGGGATAACCTTCACCGTGCATAGGCACTGCACCGGCCAATGCGAAGAGATCTTCGATTTGGTTGGCAATGTCGTGTTTCTCGCTCTCTACCGAACTGCGTTGGCTGGTAGCCACTACGATAGTGTTGCCTTCGCGCATCTTCACCGAAGCAAGGTTGGTCGATGTTTGTACCAAACCGGGCAATTCGCGACTCATTGCTATCACGCCGTGAGGTGCAGCGTAGAGTACCGATACGAGGTTGTGAGCAGTCTTGTCGTCGATGCAAGTAGCAGGAGTGTCGGCAGTTTCCATACCCGAGCCTGTGAGGGCATCAACACCTTTAAGTTCGTCTTCGACAGTAGCGATGTGGCAGTTGAAATCGACGCGCAACGACTCTTTGTCTTTCATAGGCACACCCACAACAGCCATAGCCTCGCGAGGAATAGCATTGCGCAAGTTACCACCGTCGATAGTAGCCAATTTCACATCGTATTTCTTCATTGCATTCCACAAGAAACGAGCGAGAATCTTGTTGGCGTTGCCACGACCCAAGTGGATGTCGCCACCCGAGTGACCACCGTTAAGACCCTTTATGCGCAATGTAGCGTAGTAGTAGTCTTGGGGAGCGGCTTGCTCGCTGTAAGTAAATGTAGAAGTGGTGTCGATACCACCGGCGCAACCGATAAAGATTTGGGCATCGTCTTCCGAGTCGAGGTTGAGCAAGATATCGCCGTCGATAAGTGAGCCGTCGAGGTTATTAGCACCTGTAAGGCCGGTTTCTTCATCAACAGTAAAGAGGGCTTGCAAGCGACCGTGTTTAGCCTCAGGGTTGATAAGTACGGCCATTGCGGCAGCCATACCTATACCATTGTCGGCACCGAGTGTTGTTCCACGAGCACGTACCCATTCTCCGTCGATATAAGTTTGGATAGGATCGTTTTCAAAGTCAAGTTCTACATCACTGTTCTTTTCGCATACCATATCCATATGGGCTTGCAAGATTACAGTAGGTGCATCTTCGCAACCCGGTGTTGCAGGAACTGTCATTACCACGTTGCCAATTTCGTCGGTGGCAACTTGAAGGTTGTGCTTGTGTGCGAAGTCTAAAAGATAAGCGCGAATTTTCTCCTCTTTTTTAGAAGGACGCGGCACTTGCGTAATGGCATCGAAAATTTCCCATACCAACGCGGGTTTTAGGTCTTTTACTTTCATAGTAGAATTCTTAATTTTTTGCTCCACGAAAGCCAATATTTGTAATCGTGGAAAAATTTATGTTAATTTTTAAGGTTTTTCAAACACAATCAACAAAATATACCACCTAAAATGGTGGTTGGAAAGCGACTCTTTCCTATATTTGCACCACAAATATAATGAAAGGTGAGTGAAGAACAAAATAAGCTTGCTTATTTTTTATTCCGAACCGTATCTTATATTATAAAAATATAATGAAAGGTGAGTGAAGAACAAAATATGCTTACTTATTTTTTATTCCGAACCGCATCTTATATTATAAAAAGTAGTACAAATGTTGAAAACAATACTCGTATCTGTTATAATAATTGCTATCGCAGTGCTTTTGTTGGGTATAAGAGTCTTTTTTGTAAAAGGTGGTAAGTTCCCAAGTATGCACATCAGTAGTAATAAAAATATGCAGAAGAAGGGTATATCTTGCGCAGTGTCAACCGATGCTCGTGATAGGGCTCGGAAAACACTCGACGATTATATGAAGCAGAATCAAATTAAATAGAATATATAGAATTATGAAAAACCTTTTGAACGCTTTGTGCGTAATTGCTCTCGTAGCAGGAAATCTTTTTTTAACATCGTGTGGCAAAACCGAGAATGCAGTGGCTGCTGATACTGTTACTGCCGATTGCGAAGGAAAAAAATTACCTATTGCTTATGTTGACACCGATTCGCTTATTGGTATGTACGACTATGCCAAGGAATTGGAGCAAAAATTGGTTGAGAAAATCGAGAACGATCGTGCCAATTTAAATGCTCGTGCTGCAAGTTTGGCTAAACGTCAAGGCGAATTCCAACGTAAGGCTCAGAACAATGCATTCCTATCGGAAAGCAGTATGCAACAACAATATGAGGCTCTTCTCAAGGAGCAAGAGAAGTTGCAAGCCGATGCTGCTCGTATCGATGCCGATAACTTGCAGGCTCAACAACAAATGTTGCAAGAGATTTCTGACAAAATTCGTGCCTACATCGAGGAGTACAACAAGACTGCCGGTTATGAGGTAATCTTGCAAAAGGCTGCTACAATCTTTATCAGCGATGCTTACGACATCACTCAAGAGATTGCCGATGGCTTGAACAAGAATACTCCTGCTGAAAAGGAAGAGGCTGAGGCTCCTGCCGAAGCCAAATAATCAGAATTTTACAATGAATCTAATATAGGGACTTTGCCATTGGTGAAGTCCCTAATTTTATGTTGTTGTTGAGGTTGCGAAAAAAATATTATCTTTGTACTCGACAGTTAATAAAAAAGGATAGTATGGCTTACTTTTCACTTATTGTTCCTGTATATAATCGCCCCGATGAGGTGGGAGAATTGCTCGAAAGTCTTACGCACCAACGCTGTAAGGACTTTGAAGTGATTATTGTTGAAGATGGCTCGCAGCAACCTTGCGAGGATATTGTGCGTGCATATACCGATCGCTTGGATATTCATTACTACAGCAAGCCCAATTCGGGACCCGGACAGTCGCGCAATTATGGTGCTGAACGTGCGCAGGGTGAGTATCTTATTGTGCTTGATAGCGATTGCATCATCCCCGAAGGGTATATTGATGCCGTAAAGGCCGAACTTGCGGCCGAGCCAGCCGATGCCTTCGGTGGTCCCGACCGTGCGCACGACTCTTTTACCGATATGCAGAAGGCTATTAACTATGCTATGACTTCTTTCTTTACAACAGGTGGCATAAGAGGTGGAAAGAAGAAACTCGACAAGTTCTATCCCCGTAGTTTCAATATGGGTATCCGTGCCGATGTCTATAAGGCGTTGGGTGGTTTCTCCAAGATGCGATTTGGTGAGGATATAGACTTCAGTATCCGCATATTTGCCGGAGGCTATAAGTGTCGTTTGTTTCCCGAAGCGTGGGTGTGGCACAAGCGTCGTACCGACTTGCGTAAGTTCTTCAAGCAAGTTCACAACTCGGGTATAGCGCGCATTAACCTATACAAGAAGTATCCTGCATCGCTCAAGGTTGTGCATATGTTGCCGGCCGTTTTCACTGTAGGCGTAGTATTGTTGCTGTTGGGTACTCCTTTTATTCCTTGGTTGTCGTCGCTGTTAGGCCTCTTTATACTGTTGATATTTGTCGATTCTTCGGTACAAAACAAGAGTATCAAGATAGGTGCTATATCGGTTGTGGCGGCATTTGTGCAGTTGATAGGCTATGGAACGGGCTTCTTGCGTGCGTGGTGGAAACGTTGTGTGTTGCGAAAAGATGAATTTGAAGCCTTTAAAAACAGTTTCTATAAGTAATGACCAAACTTACCATAACACAACTGTCGGTCGATGACCGTCCTCGCGAAAAAATGATGATGCACGGTGCGCGTGCCTTGAGTAATGCCGAGTTGTTGGCTATCCTTATAGGGTCGGGCAATGTGGAGGAAACAGCCATAGAGTTGTCGCAACGAATACTCAACGATGCCGATAACAATTTTAACCGATTAGGCAAGTACGACCTGAAGGAGTTGATGTCTTACAAAGGCATTGGCGAGGCGAAGGCTATTACCATTATGGCTGCTATGGAGTTGGGGCGTAGGCGTCGTGAGGATGAATTGCCCGAAAGACCGGTACTGAATACGAGTCAAAAGGTATATGACTATATGCGACAACGACTTGTCGATTTGCCTCACGAGGAGTTCTGGGCTATATTGCTCAATCGTGCCGGACGTGTGATAGATACGGTAATGGTGAGCAAGGGTGGTACTGCGGCAACTACCGTCGATGTGAAAATAATACTCAAGGCTGCCATACAATCGTTGGCATCGGCTATTGTACTGTGTCACAATCATCCGTCGGGAGCGTGCAAGCCGAGTCGCGAAGATGAGCAATCGACTCATCGTGTCAAGGAGGCTGCGCAGTTGATGAGCATATCGGTGGTCGATCACATTATTGTATGCGAAAACAACTATTACAGTTTTGCCGACAACGGGAAACTGTAATGCTTTTATGGCAACTCGTTTCCTCTCTCAATTCCCTTGACACTCCTATATTGAGGTCGCGCGTATATGATGTAACGCGTTTGTGAGGTCAATGTCACTGTGTCGGGGTACAGCATTGGCTCGGATAGCGGGAATGTATTGGGGGCTACGACACGGCGCATAAAACCTACTATCGAAGCCGAAGGCTCCCTCCACGATGCCGGATAGTAGTGCCAATACCACTTATCATTGGTCGATGTGCTGTCGATGTGTGCTATGATGTAATCGCCTCCGGCAATGCCATAGAAGGGGTTGTTGCCGGCTATCTTGTTTTGAGGTGTGAAAAATTCGTGGGGCGTTTCTATTGCCTCTTCCAACTCCTGTGGAATCATTTGTAGATATCGGTTGTATAGCCGGTAACTATGGTCGGCATTGCGTTGCATAATGGGCATCCCTACCTTGAGCGTATCTTGCAGATGCGTCAGAGGGGTGACAAATGCTCGCCATTCGGCCTCGGGTGAGAGATAATAGAGTTGATTCAGGTCCATTACCCAAGGGGTGGCTGCCGAGGGTGTATTTTCTTGTGGTAAGAAAATAACGCCATCGCTATCACTATGGTGAGCCTCGATGAGTGCATAATGTTGTCTGCCCGTATGATAGCAGGGAGGCAGAACAAGGACAGCCCATCCAACAAGCACTATTGCCATTGTTATGGTAATGGCTCGCTGGGCTTTACCCGACAGGGTGAATATTGCCTTATTGAGATAGCGCAACAGTAGCATAAGTGCAAAAAACTCTGTTGCGTAGAAAATACGCATCGTGTGCGCTCCGGCTCGGATTGCAAATACAAATACAAATGAGATAAGCGTTATGAGAATAAGAAAATAATTCTCTTTGATGAACACGCTTAATGTGTTGCGCCAAGAACGTCGGCACATACTTATTACAGCAACGGCAATGCAAATGGGTACAACGCGTAGTGTGCGAATAGAGATAATAAATGACGATAAGTAATCTCCGAAACTCGCATATCCTATGTTTGCAGCCTTATTGCCCAATCCCGGTGCTGCAAGAATGGCAATGCACCCCAATCCGTATGCTATGGCATATAGCGTGGTGGTGTTGTAGCCTATATTGCGATAGTGTGCGAGCATATAGAGTAGGATGGCTCCACCTACGGGCAGGGCAAATGCCTCGTGAAGTGAGGCGCAACAGAATATGGCTGCTACATACAGATAGGTATATCTATCGACCCTTTTCTCTGCTTGAATAGTACGTTGCCATAAAAGCAAGAACAGGATAGTGGCTGTCGAAGTCCACATATAATTGAGCGAGCCGGCAGCCCAATAAAAGAGGTAGTCCATATCGGGGAGTAACCAATATATACCGGCAAAGGCGAGTAATAAGGCAAGGGGTTGGATACTCCTTGTGTTGTACTGTGTGTAGCGTGTTACACACCATATTAGCAGTAGAAATACGAGCGTATTAAGTAGGTCAAATCCCCAGTCGGGTAGTATGGCCAACAAACTCTGTAGCGTAATGTGAACGAGTGCGCGCGAGTTCTCGCCCATATAATGATGGTATTGCGAAACAAGAATATCGGAAAATCGGGTGATGGGTGATAGCGTTTCGTTGGGGATATATCGCAACGCATACCATATATCATCGTCGTAGTATGGCACAAATAGGTTGAGGCATAGAAAGACTATGCCCACTGCAAGCATAATGATGGTTATTGCCCATTTCCTATTCATAGTTGTTTGTGTCTATTCGCTTTACATTGCGATAGTGATTTTTTTCAATACAAAGGTAGTCAATATTATTGATATGTATTGTGCTATAGTATGCCGGTAGAATCTCTTTCGAGGGGTATCGCTCGGGGGCAATCAAGCGTAGCAAACGCGAGTGAAGGGGAACAGAATCGTTGAATGAAACATCAGTATAATTATACACCAATGTGTCGTATGCAACGGCATCGGGTGCAAGAACATAATACTCAATGCCGTCGGTGGTGTATAGTTCGTTATCGCCTTCTACCTTATGGGCTGCTGTAAACAGTTCTTGAGGGTTGTTAAGCATTCTGTTCAGTTCGGTCGATATCCATTGCAGAGGTTTACCCCGATAGTACGCTGCCAAGTGTTGTGCCGTCCATCCACGTCGATACTCGGCATCGAGGTCGAGGGTATATAGCCTTGCGTATCCGGCTCGTTGGGGGATGTCAAGAGCAACACTTCCGTCGGGGCTGTTGATATAACCTTCAATCAACGCTTTATGATGCTTCTCAACCTTGCAGTGTTCGCTATATAGCATACCTATGAAAACAACGACAATGAGGTATAAAGCCGTGGCAATAGTTCTTGTTATGCGAGGTGCCATATATTCGTAGGCAAGGGTGAGCAGTGGTAAAAGGATGAAAAGCGACATACCGAAGAATGAGCGTGCTGCATATTGGTAGGTTGCAAGGCATATTGGCAGCAAGGTCGTTGCCGCAATCAGGCAGATGCGATGTTGCGATATAAATAGTTTCAACTTATTTTTATCGCTGTTTCCCAACAGAATGAGCGATATAATCAGCAGGATGGGCAGTACAAGAGCCGATAATAGTGGCAGATAGTCGTTGATGCTGCGCGACGGCTCAGAGATGCTGTCTAACCTGTTCCACGAGCCCGGAGCCACAAATATCATTGCTGCGCCCAAGACAACCCCTATGGCAAGCCAATAATGAGCAGGCGTGTTTTTCGCTCTATTGCATAACAGCTCGATAATCAACCCCATAACCAACCCGAAGGAGAAAGCCTCGTTGCTCCATCCACTCAATAGCCCTAATATGAAAATAAGAGGGTGTAGATATGTTGCGATATGGTTATTATTCAACTCACGCCATAGCCATAGGACAAACAGTATCGATGTTCCCACCCACAGGTAATTGATAGCACCTGTAGCCCACAACAGTGCTTCGTAGTGACCCGGCAGTAACAGGAATAACGACAATGCCGATATTATGGTACGCTGCGAGGTGATGCGCGTTGAGGTGAGTCGCGTCATCAGTAGTGATGCTATGACAAATATAAGGCTGTTGAGGATGTTGAAAATCCACTTGGGGCAAAATGAAACAACGGCTTGAACGAGAAATGTGACAGGCAGTCGGCCATTCACATTGCGGTAATGATTGATTTGCGAAGTGGCTATGTCGCCTATACTCTCCACCCTGTCGGTAGGGTAACTATAGTCGGCTTGGTGTATAAAGGAGTACCACCAATCGTCACTGTAATAGGGTGTTACACTATTAAACAGGTAGAAACAGGTGGCTATAACAAAGCAAGTGGCAAATAACGATATGTTACTCTTTTGTGTCATTTTGTTTCTTATACTGTCGCGCTATATATGTGGGGCGATTCTTGGTTTCGTTGAAGATGCGACCTAAATATTCGCCTATTATACCCAATGACAAGAGTTGTATTCCTCCCAAGAAGAGTATGATACACATCAGCGAAGGATAACCGGCCACAGGCTCACCCCATATCAGTGTCTTGGTAATGATTATAATCATATACACAAAAGCGATGATAGATACGACACCTCCCAAGATAGATGATAAACGCAACGGAGTGACAGAGAATGAGGTAAGACCCTCAATGGCGAGATTGAGCAGCGAAAAGAATTTCCACTTCGATTGGCCGGCAACGCGTTCTTGCTGGTCGCAAATAATCTCTTTCTTGCGAAAGCCCATCCACGCATAGATACCTTTGGTGTATCGGCATTGCTCACGTAGTTGCTTCAGTGTATCGATGCATCGACGGT
>JAFXIZ010000058.1 GCA_017532725.1 Bacteroidaceae bacterium | reverse complement strand
TACGCCACTGGGCAACTCCAACTTCATCAAGGCATCTACGGTTTGTGTTGTTGAGCCATAGATGTCAATGAGGCGTTTGTATGAACACAATTCAAACTGCTCTCTCGATTTTTTATTTACGAATGTAGAGCGGTTTACTGTGAAGATACGCTTGTGTGTAGGTAGGGGCACGGGACCCTTCCATGATGCACCTGTAGCTTTCACAGCGTCTACGATCTTCTTAGAAGACTTGTCAACCAAGTTGTGATCGTAAGATTTCAGTTTAATTCTGATTTTTTGTTCCATTTTATTTTATATGCTACTATTTTTTACAATAAATCTACACGACCGTTCACTTCGGCCAACACTGTCTTGGCAATTGAAGAACTTACCTCATCGTAGTGCGAGAATGTCATAGTTGATGTTGCACGACCCGATGTGATAGTACGCAATGCTGTTACATAACCAAACATCTCGGCAAGAGGTGTTTTAGCTTTCACAATGCGTGCACCTGAGCGGCTCGACTCCATACCCTCTACTTGACCACGACGCTTGTTGAGGTCCGATATCACATCACCCATGCTCTCTTCGGGAGTTACTACCTCTACCTTCATGATAGGCTCGAGCAATACAGGACGTGCTTTGGCACATGCCTCTTTGAAGGCTTGAATAGCACAAAGCTCAAACGACAATTGGTCTGAGTCTACGGGGTGATATTGACCATCTATCACTGTCACCTTGAGCGAATCCAAAGGGAAACCGGCCAACACACCGCTCTTCATAGCGTTGGTGAAACCTTTTTGAATAGCGGGGATAAACTCTTTGGGGATGTTACCACCCTTAACCTCATCTACAAATTGGAGACCGCCTTCAAAACCGGGATCGGCAGGCTCGATACGTACTACGATAACCGCAAACTTACCGCGACCACCCGATTGTTTCTTGAACGCTTCACGATGCTCAACGGCTGTTGTGATAGCCTCTTTATAAGTAACTTGAGGACGTCCTTGATTACACTCAACCTTAAACTCACGACGCAAACGGTCGATGATAATATCCAAGTGAAGCTCACCCATACCGCTGATAACTGTTTGACCAGTCTCTTCGTTGCTTTGTACACGGAATGTGGGGTCTTCCTCAGCGAGTTTTTGGAGACCAACACCGAGTTTATCGAGGTCTTTTTGTGTCTTAGGCTCTACTGCGATACCGATAACGGGCTCGGGGAAATCCATTGCCTCAAGGATGATAGGTGCATCCTCTGCACACAAAGTATCACCTGTGCGGATATCTTTGAAACCTACACCGGCACCGATATCACCACAACCGATTACATCCTTGGGATTTTGCTTATTTGAGTGCATTTGGAAGAGACGAGACACACGCTCTTTCTTGCCAGAACGAGCATTGAGAATATAAGAGCCGGCAACCATCTCACCCGAGTATACACGGAAGAAGCAGAGACGACCTACATAGGGGTCGGTAGCAATCTTGAATGCCAATGCACACATAGGCTCGGTAGAGAGGGGTTGACGTGTGATTATTGCCTCGGGATCGTCAATGGGATGACCCTCAACAGCGGGAGTATCTGCAGGGCTGGGAAGGTAAGCACAAACCGAGTTAAGAAGAGTTTGTACACCTTTATTCTTGAACGAAGAACCACATACCATGGGAACAATCGACATTGAAAGTGTACCCTTACGTATAGCAGCGCGAATCTCATCCTCGGTTATAGAGGCGGGATCATCGAAATATTTCTCCATAAGATTTTCGTCGCACTCTGCTATGGCTTCCAACATCTTCTCGCGCCACTCCTCGGCCTCATCTTGCAATGAAGCAGGAATTTCCGATACTTCATAGTCGGCACCCATAGTCTCATCATTCCACACGATAGCCTTCATTGTTACGAGGTCTATCACGCCCTTGAATGTCTCTTCAGCACCGATAGGTATTTGAATGGGACAAGGATTTGCACCGAGCACCTCTTTAAGCTGACGAACAACCTCAAAGAAGTTGGCACCAGAACGGTCCATTTTGTTCACATAACCGATACGAGGAACATTGTATTTATCAGCTTGACGCCATACAGTTTCAGACTGAGGCTCAACACCACCTACTGCACAGAAAGCAGCAACGGCACCGTCAAGTACACGCAACGAACGCTCTACCTCTACGGTAAAGTCAACGTGTCCCGGGGTGTCGATCAAGTTGATTTTATATTTCTCGTCACGGTATTTCCAGAATGTGGTTGTAGCGGCAGATTGAATAGTAATACCACGCTCTTGCTCTTGCTCCATCCAGTCCATAGTAGCGGCACCATCGTGCACCTCACCAATTTTGTGAGTAAGACCGGTATAGAAAAGAATACGCTCAGAAGTTGTGGTTTTACCGGCATCAATGTGCGCCATGATACCAATATTTCTGGTATATTTCAATTGTGCATCAGAACTAGCCATTTTCTTATCTCCTTATTATTAATTAGAATCTGAAGTGAGCAAATGCACGGTTAGCCTCGGCCATTTTGTGCATATCCTCTTTACGCTTGAATGCACCACCTTGCTCATTAAAGGCATCAACAATTTCTGCAGCCAATTTATCGGCCATTGTTTTGCCACCTCTTTTACGAGAGTAGTTAATAAGGTTTTTCATTGAAATCGACTCTTTGCGGTCGGGGCGGATATCGGTAGGTACTTGGAATGTTGCACCACCAATACGACGAGATTTTACTTCCACTTGGGGAGTTACATTTTCGAGGGCTTTCTTCCAGATTTCGAGAGCAGACTTTTCCTCGTTAGGCATCTTTGATTTCACAATCTCCAACGCACCATAAAAGATAGTATAGGCAGTATTTTTCTTGCCATCATACATCAAGTGGTTAACGAATTTCGTAACCCTTACATCACTGAAAACGGGATCAGGTAATACTACCCGTTTTTTAGGTTTTGCTTTTCTCATTTCTTTTTCAAAAAATCTTGTTCTTTTTTTGGTTGCTTATTACATCTTCAACAAGAGCCTCTGCTCTTATTTACTCAACCCAATCAGCCTATCCAAAAAACGCGAACCTGCGTTTAACACTAATTTAACTGAGTTTTTCTTACTACTTTAAGGCCGGGATTATTTTTTACCCTTAGCCGCAGGAGCAGCACCTGCTTTAGGTCTCTTGGCACCGTATTTCGAGCGACGTTGCAAACGACCATTCACACCGCTTGTATCAAGTGTACCACGTACAATGTGATAACGTACACCGGGGAGGTCTTTTACACGACCACCGCGAACGAGTACAATCGAGTGCTCTTGCAAGTTGTGACCCTCACCGGGGATATAAGAGTTAACCTCTTTACCGTTTGTCAAGCGCACACGAGCTACTTTACGCATAGCCGAGTTAGGTTTTTTGGGAGTTGTAGTGTAAACACGCACACATACACCACGACGTTGAGGACACGAATCGAGTGCAGGCGATTTACTCTTGTCTTCCAAAACAACCCTTCCTTTTCTTACTAATTGCTGAATTGTAGGCATTTTAGAACTTTTTTAATACTTTGTTTTGTTATAAATTTAGTTTTCTCTTTCTACATTGTTATTTCGCACAAAACACACCTTTATCTCCACACAATCAATCGATTACGAGAAAATATCGGCTCATTTCGGGCGAAAAAGCGAGGCAAAGTTACGAACTAAATTGTTATAAAACAAACATTTTGGTCACAAATTTGCGTTTAAATGATTTTTATCGATGTTGCAGGAATTTTCTCAAGGGGCTTGAATGATGTGTTGTTTTTCTTTTCAACCCTGCTTTTTTCGCACCTTATTTTACGTCGGCTACTCGTAGTTTTAACTTTATTTAAGCCACCAATACTACACACACAACTGCCTATGCAGAGAGATACACTTCCACAACAAGGCAACATCGAGGGGTGTTCCGTCGCAGAATTGTGTCCACATACGGTCCAACTCCGACACCTCAAACCATTCGCGCGCCGTACTACAGCGCAGGTCGCTCAGGGCATCACCTACCCACTCTTTCATTCCACCACCCAACCACAACGGCAACATCGAGGAGGCATTGCGTCGCTCCAGCGTGCGATTATAGCGTTGCTGCATACAACCATCGAATAGTTCTCGTCGCGATTTCCTACTTATCATCGGCAGGGCAAACGACAATGCAACCAATCGGCTATCGATAAATGGCAGCCTGACACTTACACCCGATTCGGCCGCCGACCGGTCGAAGAAGCGCAATATGTGGGGTATCCTCTCGTAATAGAGGTCGAGATAACGCATATTATCGCTTTCGGCCGTAAAGTGATGCAGGTAATCGGGCCTGTCGGCGAGGGCTACAAAAGAGGGTGAGAACAATGCGTGATGCGACATATAATTATAACTCAACTCGGTTGCATCCCAGCAATCTTGCCACAACACATCGAGCCCTACGCCACTGCACACTACTCGCACGCCATCCCTACCGGCACGCCTGAACATTGCTGTACGCACCACAGTTTCGGTGCCATCAAAGGGCTCTTCTACCCAAGTATTCATCTTTTCCAACTCTCCTACTGCGTGTGCTGCCGTTACCCATACAGGAGTAGCCAACGGCCTACCGGTAATGTTGCCCACCTCGCCCGTAAAGGTGTGTATTTTCCACCCATGCTGTCCGTTAGAGGCTACGATGTGCAACGCCTGCGACTCGACACGACCGGCTACTCGCAACCCACAAGACGACACATCGGCCATCGAACTGTCGGCACTACGCTCCAACCGTTCGATAAACAACTCTCGCATCTGTTGCTCATCATAGTCGGCCACCAATTCGGCAATATCCTCCTGCAAGTTGTACCAACTGCGCTCGTGTAGCGAATAGCCATTATATTGCAACCAGAACCCGGCCGGCAACTGATGCACTCCCTCCCAAAAGGTGCTATACGGCGCACCATACGAGGAGTACAACATATACCCTGCCCACCTTTCGGGCGACACACTGCGATACACGCCGGCAGCAAAGAGCGACCGTACCTCGGAAGCGAAGAACAAACATCCTCGTTGCGTGGCATAATAGAGTGGTTTTACGCCAAAACGGTCGCGCGCCAACAACAGCACATCATTATCTCTATCATATATTACCACTACAAACGCACCATTCAATCGCAACAGAAAATCTTTTCCCCAGCGATGATACGCCTTCGAGATTACCTCAACCGAACTGTCCGTAACAAAGGTATAATGTGCCGACAACTCATTGCGCAACTCTCGATAGTTATACACCTCGCCCTCCATAGCCACAACAAGCCACGTTACCTCATCGACATAGGGCTGACGCACGTCTTCCTCGGTTTCACTTACCGTCTTTCCACAATGAGCCAACCCCAATTGCGAATCGACAAACGAGGATACCCAAAAACCTTTGTTATCGCCACCCCGATGACTTTGACTGCGCAACATTGCCGCCAAACGATACTCAATATCATCTATTTCACCAACTATTCCAGCTATTCCACTCATAAATTTGCGCAGAGGAGCAAAAAAATTATTACCTTTGTAACATTGACAAAACAAGCCCATACAACAAATGGTTTAACTATGAGGATTGAGTATAAACTATTTTGACACATCCTCACCCAATAATTGACAATTATGAATATTATTCTTTTCGACACCACTCAAGAACACGGCAACCTGTTGCCATTGACTTTCACTCGTCCTATAGCCGAGTTGCGCGTAGGCATCAACACCCTGCGCGAGAAGTGGGAGAGATTATTGCCGGGCGACTATTCGTACTGCACCGAGCCATACCTGTCCGAGAAATTCCCGTGCCGTCTTACCGACGACAACATATTTATAGCAGCACACTTACTTGCCACCCCTGCCCTCGCTACACAGATAGCCAACCTGAAGAGTGGCGAGGCCATTGCCGATGAGAACGAGATATGGGCATATCGTGGTGGTGAATTTATTACCGACACCACACAACCCACTGCAAGAATTGCACCTTGCGAAACACCCGATGCCATCCGATTTCCGTTCGACATCTTCGGCAAGAATGGCAAAGAGTTGGCTGCCGACTTCGAGCATATCACTCGCAATCGCACATCGGCACCATTGAGCAGCACTTGCACCCTCATTGGCGATAGCAACCTGCTGTTTATCGAGGAGGGAGCAACCGTCGAATGCGCCACACTCAACACCAAGAACGGCCCTATATATATAGGTAAGGATGCCGAGATTATGGAAACCTGCGCTGTGCGTGGCCCTCTTGCTATGTGCGAACACGCCGTATTGAATATGGGTACAAAAGTATATGGTCCTACCACACTCGGCCCTTACTGCAAGGTGGGAGGCGAACTCAACAATGTTGTATTCATAGGTTACTCCAACAAGGCACACGACGGTTTCTTGGGCAATGCCGTCGTAGGCGAATGGTGCAACTTGGGAGCCGATACTGTAGCATCAAACCTCAAAAACACTTACGCCGAAGTGCGTGTGTGGAACTACCCCACACGCTCATTCCGTCGATCGGGCTTGCAATTCTGTGGCCCTATCATTGGCGACCACAGCAAAGCCGGCATCAACACAATGTTCAACACAGCCACTGTTGTAGGCGTTGGTTGCAACATATACGGAGCCGGATTCCCGCGCACATACGTTCCCTCATTCAGCGAAGGTGGCGCACAAGGCTTTACCCAAGTAGGACTGAATCGTTTCTTCGACATCGCCGAGCGCGTAATGGCTCGTCGCCACAAAGAACTCACCGATGCCGACCGTCGATTATACACCTATCTTTTTGAGGACAAAGAGGAGTAGCACATACTGCTTCCTACATACCCCATTAATACAACGAAACTGTGCCTGAACAACAAACAGACACAGTTTCGCTTATTTTCACCAATTATATAATTACTCGGCTTTGATATATAAATCAATATCACTATAACCTAACCACAATGTATGATTAGTCAAAGATTCGACATTAAGTTTGCCGGCATCTGCATATTTATTATCTTGAAAAGAAATATCAATGGTCATAGATAATACATCAAAGGCATATATGAAATATTTGACATAATGTTGCGACTTTTCATACTCATACCCCGCACCATCCCTTGTTTACATATTTTTAACACGCAAACAAATAAAAAAGTATAAGTATCCTACCAACGCAAATTTCCATTTCGCGCTCGATGTGTTAAATATACTAAACGACTACGCCATTATTGGCAGAAATGTTGTTATTTTGCACCAAATTTGGAGTAAAAGCGCACATACGCAACGCTACTGCACGACAACATATTAAAAGCATATTTCAGGAGCAACGCCTCGCCGACAATGATATGACAACAACTCGCATCGACACTTGTCCCATTTGTAAAGACAATCACCTGATACACAGGCTATCATATACCGATAGCGTATCGGGTCATACATTCGAGATATTGCAATGTACCGAATGTGGGTTACATATCACACAACAAGCACCCACCATAGGCGAGATGAGCCGTTACTACCCCGATGAGGAGAGCAAAGGCTACAAACCGGCAGCAACCACAGCCGACAAATGGATGGAACACCTATACGACAGTTGGCGCAAAGAGCAGGTGAAGATAGTAAAGCGTGAGAGCCGGCGCGAAAGTGGTGTACTCCTTGAAATGGGCAGCAAGCAAGGCTACTTTGCACGCACCATTCGCAATACGGGTTGGATAGCACACGGCGTAGAATATGATACAACGGCTCGCGAATATGCCAACAAGCGTTTTCAGTTGCAAATTGAAGAGGGTCGCCGACTGTTCGACATTCATCCTCGCTCCTACAATGTTGTGGTTGCGTGGGACAGCGTAGGCGAAGCAACCGACATACATCGCACCATCGAGAAGTTGTCGCAACTTATCGTTTCGGACGGCACGTTGATTATAGCATTTCACGATGCCTCGAGCGACGATGCACGTCAATACGGCAACCATTGGAGCGCGTGGGATGCACCTCGCAAGCGTTGGCACCTTACCCCCGGCTCGTTCGAGAAGTTGATAGAGCAGCACAACTTGCAGATTATAAACCAAAGCCACTCGGCACGACGCAGTTTCATAACCCACGTCAAGAGCGAGTGGAGCAGACAGGGAAAACAAAATATATGGTCGGCTATGTTCTATGCACTGAAGAGCATTATGGGCAGCAGTAAGAATGACACATATTATATATATACACTCAAACATAAACCGTAATGAGTACAACCAAACATAAAAAACGCTTATCGTTTCTCGAGGCACGCATCACATCGACCTTGAGCGTATCGCTTGTACTTTTCATATTGGGCATTATGTCTATGATGGGCATATTGGCCAATAACTTGTCGATATATGTACGCGAGAACATAGGCTTCTCAATCATACTGAAAGATACAGCCAAAGAGAATGAGATAACAGGGCTGCAAAATATCCTTGCCGAAGCCGACTATGTAAAGGCAGCACAATATATAAGCAAAGAGGAGGCACTGAAAGAGGTAATGATAGCGTTGGGCGAAAACCCCGAAGAGATAGTAGGCGTAAACCCGATGCAAGCATCGATTGAGGTGCGACTCAAAGCCGACTATGCCAACCCCGACAGCATATCGGTCATCGACAACCTGCTACGCAAGAAGAGTTGCATCGAGGACATACAATTTCAGAAAGACCTCATCCAATCGGTCAACGAGAATATGCGCACCATAGGGCTTATACTATTGGCATTAGCAATGGTACTGATGATAATATCGTATGTACTTATCAGCAACACCATACGCCTCACAGCCTACAGCCAACGTTTCATCATCTACACAATGAAATTGGTGGGAGCCACACCGGGATTCATACGCCGGCCGTTTATTTTATCCAATATTATATGTGGCATCATTGCAGCCGTCATTGCCATTATTATGCTCACCGTATGCATTTCGTATATTGTCAACGAATTTGACAACTTCTACACACTCATCAGCACATCGATGCTGCTATCGGTCTATGGCATAGTGTTACTATTGGGCATCTTGCTTACAGGCGTGTCGTCGTTCTTCGCCGTAAACCGATACATCGGTATGAAGCGCGACGAATTATATTATGTATAAAATCTAAAATCACTATAAAAATGGAGTTGAAAGAAAATACCAAAAACGAAGAAAAAAATACCCAAGAGAGCAAGTCGCAATTTGCCTTGGGCAAACAAAACTACCTGCTTATAGCCATCTCATTCCTGCTTATTGTCATAGGCTTTGTATTGATGATGGGAAGTGGCTCGACCGATGAAATGTACAACCCCGACATCTTCAGCACACGTCGCATTGTGATAGCCCCCACTATTACCTTCATAGGCTTTGTTTGCATTATTTTTGCCATACTTCGCAAACCCAAGAATTAAACCAATATTGAACTATGAGTTGGATTGAAGCCTTTATATTGGGCCTTATACAAGGTCTTACCGAATACCTACCCGTAAGTAGCAGTGGACACCTTGCCATAGGCTCGGCCCTATTTGGCATAGAGGGCGAGGAGAATCTGGCATTCACCATAACGGTACACGTTGCAACAGTATTCAGCACACTTGTTATCTTGTGGAAAGAGATAAGTTGGATATTCAAGGGGTTGTTCAAGTTCCAAATGAACGAAGAGACCCGATACACATTCAACATCCTTATCTCTATGATACCGGTAGGCATCGTGGGCGTCTTCTTTAAAGACCAAGTTGAGGCCATCTTTGGCTCGGGACTTACTATCGTTGGTTGTATGTTGCTGCTTACAGCCGCACTATTGGCATTTGCCTACTATGCCAAGCCCCGACAAAAAGAGAAAATATCACTGCGCGATGCCTTTATTATAGGCTTGGCACAAGCCTGTGCCGTAATGCCGGGTCTGTCGCGCTCGGGCAGCACCATAGCAACAGGCTTGCTATTGGGCAATAAGAAAGAAAACCTCGCACAATTCTCATTCTTGATGGTTATACCCCCTATATTGGGCGAAGCACTGCTCGACATCATCAAAATGATAGGTGGCGAAAATATAGCCGGAGGCATCCCTGCCACATCGTTGATAGTAGGTTTCCTTGCCGCATTCATATCGGGTTGCCTCGCTTGCAAGTGGATGATAAACATCGTAAAGAAAGGCAAACTCATTTACTTTGCCATATACTGTGTTATAGCAGCCATATTCTGCTTGGTATATGCACACTTGGCATAAAACATTAAATTATGAATTTCACTGAAGGCGAAATATTTTACATCAACAAGCCCTGCGTTGGACATCGTTCGATGCCGTAAAGCGCGTGCGAATAGGCATATTGCGACGTCTGCAACGCAAGAAAATCAAGGTAGGACACGCCGGCACACTCGACCCCTTGGCTACAGGTGTTATGATAGTATGCACAGGCAAGGCCACCAAACTTATCGACTCACTACAGGCACAAACCAAGGAGTACATTGCAACCTTGCAATTGGGAGCAACAACCCCTTCGTATGACCTTGAAACCGAGATTGACGCAACTTATCCACACGAGCATATCACACGAGAACTTATCGAACAGGTTTTACCCCGATTTACAGGTACGATACAACAAGTACCACCGGCCTACTCGGCGTGCAAGGTCAACGGCACACGAGCCTATAAGATGGCGCGCAAAGGCAAGGAGGTAGAACTCAAAGCCAAGGAGTTGGTTATCGATGAGATAGAACTACTCGACTTCACAGCACCCGTTGCCAAGATTCGCGTAGTGTGCAGCAAAGGCACCTACATACGCGCCTTGGCACGCGACATAGGCGAGGCTCTCGGCAGTGGGGCACACCTCATTGCCCTTGAGCGCACCCGTGTAGGCGATGTCAAGATTGAAGATTGCCTGAACATCGATGCTATGGACTTCCTCCTGCAAAATGCAGTTGTAGAAGATGACGATGCCATTCAATAGAAGATAATAACATAAGATAAACAACAACGAAATGAAACTTTCGCAATTCAAGTTTAAATTACCCGAGGAACTTATAGCCCTCCACCCCGCCAAGAATCGTGACGAATCGCGTCTGATGGTAATTAACCGTAAAACAGGTGAGATAGAACACCACGTTTTCAAGGAGATTATCAACTACTACGACGACAAAGACCTCTTTGTATTTAACGACACACGCGTATTCCCTGCCCGACTCTATGGCAACAAAGAAAAAACCGGTGCCAAAATCGAGGTATTCCTTCTGCGCGAACTGAATGAAGAACATCGTTTGTGGGATGTATTGGTAGAGCCTGCGCGTAAAATACGTATTGGTAACAAACTCTACTTTGGCGAAGACGACTCAATGGTAGCCGAGGTGATAGACAACACCACATCGCGAGGACGCACACTGCGTTTCTTGTACGACGGCCCCCACGATGAGTTCAAACAATCGCTCTACCAATTGGGCGAAACACCCCTGCCTATGTACATCAAACGCGCCGTCGAGCCCGATGATGCCGACCGTTATCAATGTATATTTGCACGCCACGAAGGTGCCGTAGTAACACCGGCTGCCGGACTCCACTTCAGCCGCGAGTTGTTCAAGCGTATGGAAATCAAAGGTATCGAAAGTGGTTATATCACAATGCACTCGGGATTGGGCAACTTCCGTGAGATAGATGTTGAGGACCTTACCAAGCACAAGATGGACTCGGAACAACTCATTGTTTCGCCCGAACTTGTAAGCCAACTCAACCAAACAAAAGATGAAGGACACCAAGTATGCGCCATCGGCACATCGGTAATGCGCGCCCTCGAGAGTGCAGTAAGCACCAACGGACACGTTAAGTCGTACGATGGCTGGACCAACAAATTCATCTTCCCTCCCTATGACTTTACCGTAGCCACAAGTATGGTATCGAACTTCCATATGCCCTACTCTACAATGCTTATGTTGGTAGCCGCATTTGGTGGATACGAACTTATATTTGAAGCATACAACACAGCCATCAAAGAGAAATACCACTTCGGTGCGTATGGCGATGCTATGCTCATATTATAAAACCATCACCACCCTCAACGGGTAGAAGATTGCTTAAACAACATAGAAGAAGGGTTGCACCGATTGATGCAACCCTTCTCTTTTTTAGTGCTTGATATATCTAATATCAGGCTTAACGTACGACAAACTTTTGTGCAGCAGTGCCTGTTGCTGTATATACCTTACAGATATATACGCCGGCAGGACAATCGGCTACCGAGAATCGATACAATGTTGTCATATTGGCATCGGCAGCATATACCACCTGACCTTGCAAGTTAAACAACTCGACACGCTGTATAGCCTCATTGGCATTGACAGTGATAGTGGCTTCGGTTGCATTGTAACGCATATACACATCCTCAGCGTTTACATTGGCAACGCCTAAACCATCGCCTTTCACCTCTATATCATCCACCATCAAGCATACATTCTTAAAGCGCTGACCGACATATTGAATGGCTATATATATCTCCTTGCCATCATACTCTTTAAGATCGACATTAACCAAGCCCCATTCGCCTTCAGGAGCAGTGCCCTCACTGACAACTACAAAACTATCAAAATCGTCATTGGTATCCGATACGAGTACTCTATAAGGCTCCAACGATTGGTCCATCGACTCAATCATACGAGTCTTTACATAGAACTCAAGCGATGAGTTGGTGTTCAACGGCAACTTGGGTGAGATAAGCCACACATCGCTAACATCACTGTTTGCCTCATAACCCAAACAGAATGCAGCAGCAAAACGCTCTCCTGAACGAGGTGTAAATCCGGGCAGGTTATCCTCTGTAACAGCAGGTCGGGTTGATTTGGGATTAAATACAATGAAACCTACAGGCTCGCCACGATAAGGATATTCAAACATCCAGAAGTAATCGGTAGGATCACCCACACGGTCAACGGTACGCCAAGTAGGATTGAACTTGTCGGGGCCGGCATCAAAGTCGTAGCAATCCTCGAAATTCATAACATAACGATTCGACTCCTCGATTGTTGTCAATGTTTCGGTAATAGTATTATTCGCGCTATTCTCATCACCCTCAAGCACAACCGTTGCAGTAACCACATAGTCGCCAACGGCCGACATATCGATATGCTCAAAGGTAACATCAACCACCTCATAAGGCAACAGACTCAACTGACGGGTATATTCGGTTTCATTCACCTTGCAATTGACCTCGAAATCGGCCTCATTGCTACCCATATTCTTGACACGGAAGGTGACAGCCTCGTCCGATGTAAAGAATGTAGCACGCTTAACTGGCGACACCAATCCGACAACAGCCACGTCTTTATCATAAGCCACTGCATCGTGAGCAAAATTGGCTCTTACAACCAGCGACACTCCCGATGCCTTGATAAGTGTGTTATCGAGATTTTGATAACAATAACTTTGTTCTCCCTCTACAATACCGAGGCCCATATTAGAGGTACTTATTTGTTGCACCTCAACAAAGTATTTGCCGGGGTCTAATTTCATAGCATCCAACTCATAAGTAACAAATTCGCCCATACCACGTTCAAATGTAGTGGTAAACAATTGGCGTCCCAATGTCATATCCTCGTTAACGGTATAAATCGAGAGAGCAATCAACTTGGATGCCATATCGGTATCGCCATCCACCGAAGCCCAACCAACAGTAATTGACGACAAAACATCGGCAACCATAACTTCATAGACATTACCCAATCTGATAGGTTCTCCCCACGCGCCTGTTCCATACTCTATCAGGGTTATATTCTCTGTAGCAAACACTGTATCGGTAACATTAACAGGCGATAGAGTAAAACTATTGTCATCCATATAACCATCCACCTCATTAGCCGATAGGTTAACAGCGAAATTCACCACATCACCCACTGCTACATTGGCAATAGTAGTTGTTATAGGAATATAAACGGTTTCATTCCCCGATATACTACTTACAGCCTCACTTGTAGCAACTTCTTGGTCATTGCACAACAATGTAGCCTTTACACCTGTCATATTTTCAGTACCACGATTGTTTACCTCGACCATAAATGTAGCCTCACCGGCAAATTGCGATTGTGGTGTGTAACTACTCATAGGAGCCATTACGTTAACCAATCGCAAGTCATTGGGCAACAACTCCGAAATGGTCATCTTACCAAGACTCAAGTTGCCATCCTCTTCCGACTCGTTTACTATGATAAAACTGTAATGATCGGGTTCGGTAATGGGAACAACAAACTCAACCTCCTTGGCCGAGGAAATATCATAATCTTCATACACCTTGGTATATGTGCTTACATCGGCATCGGCCTTACCATAAGCCACATAGAAACCGGCTGCTGACCATCCACCATTGACATATTGCAGGCTGAAACGTACAGGGTTTTTCAAATCCAAGCAGTGTGAGATAAGACCATTTTCAATACCCGATACATTTGTGCCAAAAGCGCCAATGAACTCATCACGCTCCCAACTACCGGGATTCATCTCATTCCACAAGTTTTCATAATTAAGTCCTGTAACGAAATCGACCTCAATAGGCAATTGAGTAATAGGCTCATAATTAGACACCTCGGCACTCAATTCGCTATCAGCCTCCTCTTTGGTGATGGCCTTAAGCACTACGTTATAGGTACCAATCTCCGAGAAGTCGGCTCGGGTATTGAAGTAGTATGTAGCAGTTTCGGTAGGTGCCAATACAGCCTCAAACACCTCCTCAACCGGCTCGTTATCATCAACGGTATATACCAACTTAAACGTATCGGTAGGGCCTGTTCCCTTATTGGTAATAGTAGCACCTACCAAACTTTGATCGGAAAGATCGCAATTGGAGTAAGGAAGCACAACACGATCAATAACCAACAAAGGCGAAACCTCGAAGTAGCCGGCATCAACAGTTATCTCATCGACATACACATTCATACCCTCAACCGAGTGTACGCGAAGTGCAACATAGTAAACACCATCGGCAGGCACATTGAAGTTGACAACATAAGATACCCAATCCATCGAGTTAACCTTCAACTCGGCAATCGTAGTCATCTCGGCTACATTGGCTGTTGTTCCGTACAATACATCCAACAACTCGGTGGCTTCATCATTAACACAACGCGAATTCAACAGTATGTGATGATCGCCACTCGACATACCTATAGGCAGAGATATAAGGTTATCATCGCCTGTACGAGTATCACCCCAACAGCCCGAGCAACCTACTGCGCCACTATTGCCATCGGTATCTTCTACCCACTCGCTATACGACCATTTGCTATCATCACAATTCACATCTTCGACAGTCCAATCCGACTCAAACGCTTCGACACCCATCTCCGAGAAGTCGTAATGGAAAGGAAGTGACGACACACCTATGTGCTTGCATTTGCCTGTAAGTTTGTCATTACTCGGAATCATATCGCCCTCAAGCGAAACCCAAGCAGTCACGTTATATTGTTGCTCCTGCGACATATCGGCCTTGGTTGCAAACGTATAGTCAGCCACTTCGCCGGCAGCAATTGTTCCGGTATATGTTTCGGTAACAACCTCACCATCATTTACTTGATACGAAACAGTAAATTGAGAGATTGACTCCTTACCACGATTGGCTATAGTGATTGTAACATCTTCGCTATCGGTAATATCCATTCCATTAGCCGGAAGGACAAGCGATGTAAGAGCGGCATCTACATCAGTATAAAGATTTGCCACGGGGAAATATCCCACATAATCGCCATTATCATACTCGCCATACTCCACCAAGAAACGGTAAGTGCAACCACCCTTAAATTCGAAGTCATCAAATTTTCCAAATTCGCCCGAAGCATAAATAAGGCCATCACCGGGGAAGGGATACAATATCATATAGTCATATACACCAGCCGGTACCTGAATTGAAGTTTCACCATCAATTACAACATTGGTACTCATTTCATTGGCATCGGCACCCTCGGGCATCTTATATTCAAAACTGTCATAAGATGTTTCGTAGTAACCCATAGCCCAATCATAAATAAGTTCGCCATACACATTATGGTCGGCGTCCAATAGCATTTGAAATCCGACTTGAGCAAACTCTCCAAACACCTTATGCGCTTCGAGAATAATCTCGGCCTTATCAGCCGGCACATCCGAGGCACGTTGCTCAACACACGTCATCTTGGCAACTTTACGTGCCGAATCGTAACGCATCAATGCGTAAGCCCCTTTTGTATTACCCGTTACTTCTTTAAGTGACAAATGTGGCTTGTGGCCTGCATAGTCACTAAAATTTGAGTTCTGCCCCATTGCCATAGCGACAGAAGTCAACATTGCGATGATAAAAAACTTCTTCATAATCGTAGCTTTTTATTATTATTGATTTAAAATATGTGGCAATATTACTAATATTTATTATAAACAACAAATAAAAGCAAGAAAAAATATATATTTCAACAAAAAAATTAAATCACCTCACAAGCGTAAATAAAATGAAAAATATCAAAAGATACTAATATTCACAAACAGCAACCACCCCTTAAGCACCGGCACCATTAACATAATTTACTATACATTTAGCACATTCGTTTGATTATTCATACTACTTTTGTACCCAACTAATACCCATAACAGATGATATATATAATTTTTATTGTATTCGCAATCTTGAGTTTCATTGTGCAGAAGATGCTGCAAAGTCGATTCAAGAAGTATTCACAAGTACCTATGCCTTATGGGCTGACAGGAAAGGACATTGCCGAGCGAATGTTGCGCGATAACGGCATCAATAATGTAACAGTAACTCACGTCAGTGGAACACTTACCGACCATTACAATCCGGCAAACCACACAATCAACCTCAGCGACGGTGTATATAACAGTTGCAGTATTGCAGCAGCAGCCGTTGCGGCACACGAAACAGGACACGCCTTGCAACACGCATTCGGATACAGCCCCCTCAAGATGCGCTCGGCTCTTGTGCCTGTCGTAAATTTTGCATCAAGTTGGATGCAATGGGTATTGCTCATCGGTATCTTCACCATTGAGTCATTCCCTCAAATTATGCTTGCCGGTATTATCCTGTTTGGACTTACCACACTATTCAGTGTCATCACACTCCCCGTCGAAATAAATGCCAGCCGACGCGCGCTCGCTTGGCTCAACACTGCCGGTGTTACCAACACGCAGACACACCCGATGGCAAAAGATGCGCTCAAATGGGCTGCATATACATACGTAATTGCAGCACTCAGTTCGCTTGCAACATTGGTGTACTACATCTTGTTGTTTATGGGACGCAGCGACGATTAAGAATTGGTAAAAACAACCATAAAGCAAAGCCTGTCACGCTATTGACAGGCTTACTTTTTATAACAAAATCAAACAGAGTTATTTTATATATCGCTATCTTTAGTTACCTTTGTACAAAATTTAATAATCACAGATAAAAATATGGCACAAAAACCCTCTATACCCAAAGGAATGCGTGACTTCTCGCCCGAAGAAATGGCTAAGCGCAATTACATTTTCAACACCATTCGCGAAGTCTATGCCTTATACGGCTTCAGCCAGATTGAAACTCCGGCAATGGAAACACTGCAAACCCTAATGGGTAAATATGGAGAAGAAGGCGACAAGTTGCTTTTCAAAGTTCTCAACTCGGGCGACTTCTTGTCGAATGTCGATGACAACGAATTGTGCGAGCGCAACACAGCAAGATTGGCAGCAAGATTGTGCGAGAAGGGGTTGCGCTACGACCTTACTGTACCCTTTGCCCGTTATGTTGTAATGCATCGCAACGAATTGACATTCCCCTTCAAACGTTATCAAATACAACCCGTATGGCGCGCCGATCGTCCCCAAAAGGGTCGCTATCGCGAATTTTATCAATGCGATGGCGATATTATCGGCTCGGACTCTCTGCTCAATGAGGTAGAGTTGCTGCACATCATTGACGATGTATTCACACGACTGAACATCAGAGTTGCCATAAAACTGAACAACCGTAAAATTCTAAGCGGCATAGCCGAAATCATCGGTGCACCCGAGAAGATTATAGATATAACAGTAGCCATTGACAAACTCGACAAGATAGGCCTTGACAAGGTAAATGAAGAGTTGCGCAGCAAAGGCCTTGATGAGAAGGCTATCGACCAACTGCAACCCATCATCCTACTCGATGGCACAAATGAGAGTAAGTTGCAAACATTGCGTCAAGTATTGGCACAATCGGAAACAGGTCTTAAGGGCGTTGAAGAGTTGGAATACATCCTTGAGAAAGTGGCCAAACAACCACTCAAGGCTCAACTTGACATAGACCTCACCCTGGCTCGTGGTCTTAACTACTATACAGGCGCCATCCTTGAGGTGAAAGCCCTTGACGTACAGATAGGCAGCATTACAGGAGGTGGTCGCTACGACAACCTTACAGGCATATTCGGGTTGCCCAATGTATCGGGTGTAGGTATGTCATTTGGTGCCGATCGCATCTACGATGTATTGAGCCAATTAGACCTCTTCCCCAGCGACTCACTACAAGCCACCCAGATTATGTTTGTCAACTTTGGCGAGAAGGAGGCCGATGTATGTATGCAACACGCCGCACTATTCCGTGCCGAGGGCATTCGCACAGAGATATACCCCGAAGCGACCAAGATGAAGAAACAAATGAGTTATGCCGACACTCACCACATACCCTTTGTGGCACTCGTGGGCGAAAGCGAGATAGAGGCCGGCAAGATAGCACTCAAAAATATGATTACAGGCGAGCAACAACTCGTATCG
>JAFXIZ010000057.1 GCA_017532725.1 Bacteroidaceae bacterium | reverse complement strand
TCGGAATTGTGAAACAGCCCCGACACAAGCACAATGTAGGGAGGCAACAGCCCATCACTACTCCAACACAACTCGATGCCAAAGAGTTCGGCCACCGTCTTTCCCATATCGAAGCCGTATGCTTCGAGCGACGGTCGCACCTTGTCGGGATAACGGCAAGGCTTACCCTCAAGGCGCGTACACTCACCCTGTGGGCAGTACAGACAGTCGCCCACATAAGTGGCAGCCAACCCGTTATGCAGATGTTCCATATTGAGCAAACGGCTCTCAAGACGCACACGTTCGGGGCGAATCGAGGCGTTAAACGCCTCAAACGTCATATTCCTGTTACCGGGGACAATCTTAGTCGCCACAATTAAGAGCGACTTATAATGCGACAAACGTTGCAGCACGTCATAGTCGAAAGGAGGACACCCCCAACTACGGCCATAGTTACTACAAGCACGACAACAAGCCTCAAAACGGCACGCATCGCGAAAACGTGACACATAAGCATCGACAGCAATCGTAGCAGCATAATCGGTAGCAGTGTAACAAGCCATAGAGATATCGAATAATAATTTCAAAGGTAATAATTATTTGCAAAACATCAAGCCCACACAGCGCCATAAACAACATTTTCACCACCCCAATGAGCAAAACTGCACAATAAGAAAAGAGAAAAGGCAAAAAGCGAATAAAAAATTTGCCTAAAAGAAAGGAAATGTCTATCTTTGCACCGCAATTTTGCAAAACAAACTAATTAATAATTTAAAAAGTATGAATCACTACGAAACCGTTTTCATTTTAACTCCCGTTTTGTCTGCCGAGCAGATGAAGGAAGCGGTAGAAAAATTCGAGAAGATTCTCACCGACAATGGTGCAGCCATCGTCAACAAAGAAGAGTGGGGATTGCGCAAATTGGCCTATCCTATCCAAAAGAAATCAACAGGTTTCTACACTTTCATCGAGTTTGACGCTGAGCCTACAGTAATCAAAAACCTCGAAATCAACTTCCGCCGCGACGAGCGTGTAATTCGCTTCTTGACATTCAAGCAAGACAAATTTGCTGCTGAATACGCTATTAAGAGAAGAGGTGTAAAAGCAAACACAACTACTAACGAAGAAGTAAAGGAGAACTAATTATGGCACAAGCACAATCGGAAATCAGATATTTGACTCCCGCTTCGGTAGATGTCAAGAAGAAAAAATATTGCCGTTTCAAAAAGAACGGTATTAAGTATATCGATTACAAAGATCCCGAGTTCTTGAAGAAATTCTTGAACGAGCAAGGTAAAATTCTTCCCCGTCGTATCACAGGTACTTCGTTGAAGTTCCAACGTCGCATTGCTCAAGCCGTAAAAAGAGCACGCCACTTGGCATTGCTTCCTTATGTAACCGATTTGATGAAATAATTTTAACGTTAGGAGGACATTAGAATGCAAGTAATATTGAAAGAAGATATAGCAAACCTCGGCTACAAAGACGATGTAGTAACAGTAAGAGATGGATACGGTCGTAACTACCTTATCCCCCAAGGTTTGGCAGTAATCGCTTCTGCCTCGGCGTTGAAAGTATTGGCTGAGAATAAGAAGCAACGCGCTCACAAACTCGCTAAAATCAAAGCAGATGCAGAGGCTGTAGCCGCTGCAGTAGCCGAACTTACAGTGGTTATCACTGCAAAGGCAAGCGAGAGTGGCACAATCTATGGTGGTATCAACAATGCAAAAGTTGCCGAAGCATTGGCAGCCCTCGGTCAAGAAATCGACCGTAAGAAAATCATTGTTAAGGATACTATCAAAGAAGTTGGCTCATACAAGGCTACTATCAAGTTGCACCCCGAAGTATCGGTTGAACTCCCCTTCGAGGTTGTAGCTGAAGCCGTTGAAGAATAAGCCTTAACATAACACATTTCACAAAACAACCGATGCGCTACCCTATGGGTGGCGCATCGTGTTTTTGTATAGTAATAAAAACAATAGACACTATATCGCAATAGAATAAAGATAAGAGAATGAGGGGCAAGTACAGACGCAGTAGCAAGAATTGAATTATCGAATAATCCACTGCGCAATAGTGCCACTGCCACGACCACCACGAGAGGCATATTGCAGACACAGGGGGAAGAATAGTCGCATAGATGCCGTTGTAAGACTATCGTTCATCGCCTCATCGAAGATAAGGCGACTGAAGTCGCGCAACGCCACATCATCCTTCTTGCTCTCACGCACGATGCGTGCAGCCAAGAGTGCTTGTCGGTATATAACCAATCGCTCAAGGCGCAACTTGCGTGGATGATCCGAAGCCGCAATATCGCGACGGGTGTATTGCAATGCTTGATAGAATTGTCGGTATCCCTTGAGGTCGTTGCGTCCGGTTATAGAATTAGGGTGCAGATATACGGTGGCTACGGGGGGTGTTTTGAGCCAAACTATCTTACGGGTGCGCAGCATCAGTCGCAAACCGAGATTCCAATCGAGCCATCCGTTATACTCCTCCTGCCACCCTCCTACCTCGCGAAATAGTTGCGTGCGCGCAGCCATACGTTGGGTAGAGAGAATACCGTGAATGATGTGCGCCTCCGGCTCGGTTGTAAACACAGCCTTGGCTACACCGAGCGATCGACTGCCGTCGTGAAACTCGATAGTAGAGCCTACAATATCGACATCGGGGTGCGCTGCAAAGGCGTGCATATATCGCGACACAGCATCGGGGTGCAACTCATCATCGCTATCGAAGAACATCATATATCGGCTGTTGACGTGTGCCAACCCCATATTGCGCGCAGCAGAGGCTCCGGGCTTGGGTTGTTGCAATACATCTATGCACAACTGCTCATCTCGATAACGTTGTTGCAACTCGTGGCACACAGCAAGCGAATTGTCTGATGAATTATTATCGACAAGTATAAGGTGCAACGGCCTATAATCTTGCGCAACGATTGAAGCCACTGTACGAGGCAACTCCTTGGCACGATTATACACCGGTATGACTATACTCATCAATTCACTCATACGGCAAAGGTAAGAATAAAAACACAACCTACATCATACTGCTATATAGTTTTCAATGAATGATTTTATTTTTTCGGTCATTACAAACTACAGGTCAAAAATAAATTGCATTTATTTTGTTCTCCTCTCGCTTATCGCTATCGTTGAGGTTAACCTTGATGATACTTGCACTCGTTGTGAAAAATATTCAAGCAGGCTTGATATTTCTCGCTCGTTTATTCGTATATTTGCAATATGAGAATCGAAGTGCTGGTATGTACCATAAATGAGCGTATTGTCGATGTGCCGCAGTTGTTTATTGCGCCACGCGATGATGTGGGGTATGTTGTGTCTATGCAATATACCGATGAGCGTTATTTGGATATGATACCCGATGTGATACGCAATCGCAAGGATGTACGCTTGGTACTGCTCGAAGGTAAGGGGCTGTGTCGCAATCGCAACAACGCACTGAAGGCTGCTACTGCCGAAATTGCACTTATTGCCGATGATAATGTACATTACTGCGATGAATACTTTGATAATGTATTCAAGGTGTTCAACGAGAATAAGAACGTAGATATTGCACAATTCAAGGTCAAATCGGCCTACTATGAGGGTATTCCCAACCGTTATCCGGCACATTCGTGTACCTACCCCAATGTGGCGCGTGGAATGTTTGTAACGTCTATCGAGATGGCTTTGCGCGTATCTACCGTAAGGGGCAAGGTGTGGTTTGACGAACGATTTGGATTGGGATCGCCCTACTTCAACTGTGGCGAGGAGAGTGTGTTTGTACACAATGCCGTACAAGCCGGCCTTACGGTTACATACTTTCCACTATATGCCGTCGAACACGATGTTCCCGGAACAGGGTCGAATGTATATACCGATGAACGTGTGATGATGGCAATGGGTGCTGCTCAATATCTCATAAACGGAAGCAGTGCATATTTGCGAATGTTGAAGTGGGCTCTTGTCAATGCCTTGAAAGGTAAATGCTCGTTCTTGAAAGTTACAAGAGGTACATTTAAGGGTATAAACTATTATAGGAAGGTGGTACAATATGAAAGTCCTATTGGTAGGTGACGCGAGTAATTTCCATTGGACGTTGGCTCAAGGACTGCGACAATTGGGTCACGAGGTCACTGTAGTATCGAACGGCAGTGGTTGGATGCGCACCGGCAGCGATGTGCTGATACGCCGTAAAAGTTATGGTGCTGCCGACTCGATGATGTACCTTGCCAAGATTGTATCGCTGCTACCCACTTGGCGCAACTACGATGTGGTGCAGATAGCCGGTCACAACTTCTTTGCACTGCGCCCCGAGAAGAACTTGGCTATATTTCGCCAACTGCGCCGACAAAACAAGCGCGTATTTATGCAGGCCTTGGCTACCGACCACTACTATGTAAAGGCTTGTTTCGACGGCAAGACTTATCGATACTCCGACTTTTTTGTTGGCGATAAGCCCTTGAACATCCCCAACTACAACACCCTGCGCGAAACATACCTGTATGGTGCCAATCGCGATGCCAACATTGCTATGGCACAAGAGTGCGACGGTATAGCAGCCTGCCTGTGGGAGTACTATGTTGCTTACGAACAGGAGTATGCGTCCAAACTGACATACATCCCTACCCCTATCAACATCGACGAAAACCCCATACGCAACATACCCGATACGATAGAGAAGTTACGCTTTTTTATAGGCATACAACACGACCGCTCGGTACTGAAAGGCACCGATGTAATGTATGACGTACTGAAGCAGTTGAAGCAAGACTACAAAAACGAATGCGAAGTAACCGCCGTCGAAAGCCTGCCGTATGATGAGTATAATCGTGCAATGTACGAGTCGGATGTACTGATAGACCAACTATACTCTTACACACCGGCTACCAATGCGCTGCTGGCTATGGCCAAAGGTATTGTGGCTGTGAGTGGTGCCGAGCCTGAATACTACGACTTTATAGGCGAGCACCAATTGCAACCCATTGTAAACGTACTACCCGACTCTGCCAAGATATACAGCACCCTCGAAGAACTGATACTGCATCGCGAGCGCATACCTCAACAGTGTCGCGACAGCCGAGCCTTTGCCGAACGCCACCACGACTATCGCAAGGTGGCACAACAATACATCGACTTCTGGAGCAAATAACACACATACGGTATGCGCCAAAGGATACACGACATATTATACCAATATTGGGGCTACAACTCGTTCCGTCCGTTGCAGGAGGAGATCATTATGTCGGTACTGTCGGGACGCGACACATTGGGACTGATGGCTACCGGTGGTGGCAAATCGCTCACATTCCAAGTGCCGGCAATGGCTATGGAAGGCGTGTGTATAGTCATCACACCACTCATAGCACTGATGAAAGACCAAGTCGATAACCTACGCCGACGCCACATCAAGGCTGCAATGATAGCACAAGGTATGACACGTCGCGAACGGAATGTGGTATTCGAGAATTGCATCAACGGTGCATATAAATTCCTCTACGTTTCGCCCGAGCGACTATCGACCGATATGTTTATCAACCGACTGCGCGAGATGCAAGTTTCGCTTATTGTTGTCGATGAGGCTCACTGTATATCGCAATGGGGCTACGACTTTCGCCCATCATACCTGCGCATAGCCTCCCTGCGCGAGCAACTGCCCGACGTTCCCGTGCTGGCACTTACGGCATCGGCCACACCGGTTGTTGCCGACGATATATGCCACAGGTTGCAAATGCGCAACCCCAACCGTCTGCGCCTCACCTTTGCCCGACCCAACATATCGTATGTGGTGCGCGAAGGCGAAAACAAGATACAACAACTCATACACATTGCCGAGCGTGTACCCGGCTGTGCCATTGTGTATGTGCGCAGTCGCAAACGCACACAGGAGATAAGCCAAGAGTTGCAACAGGCCGGCTTTACAGCCACGTTCTATCACGCCGGACTGTCGGCTGAGGATAAGAATGAGCGACAACGCCGATGGAGCGAAGGCGAGATACGCATTATGGTGGCAACAAATGCCTTCGGTATGGGTATAGACAAACCCGATGTGCGCTTGGTTGTTCACATCGACATCCCCAACTCGCCCGAGGAGTACTACCAAGAGGCCGGGCGTGCCGGTCGCGATGGCAATCGTTCGTATGCCGTACTGCTATACGGCAAGAGCGACAAGGCTACGCTACGCCGACGCGTCACCGAGAGTTTTCCCGATAAAGATTTCATACGACAAACCTACGAGCGCGCGTGCAACTTTATAGGCATAGCAGTGGGCGAAGGAGCCGAACAGATGCGAGAATTTAGTTTAAATAAGTTCTGTCAAACCTTTAATACAAAGACTACTCAAACACTGAGCGCGTTGGAGATTCTTACCCAAACGGGGGCTTTGGAATTTATCGAAGAGAGCGATTCGCTATCGCGCGTGATGATGGAGATGCGACGCGATGCACTCTATAACCTGCCCGATATAGACGAAACAACCGACCGAGTGTTGCAATGCTTGCTGCGATCATATACAGGACTATTTGCCGATTATGTGATGATACACGAGGAATTGCTGCAATATCGCCTTGCCCTCGATGCACAGACGGTGTACGAAAGCCTGCTGAGGCTCTCTCGTATGGGTGTATTGCATTATATCCCTCGCAGGCGTACTCCATACATATACCTGCCCGTTCGTCGCGTAGAGGGCAAATATATCGATATTCCACGCAGTGTATATGAAGATCGCAAGGCACGAATGAGCGAGCGCGTGGAGTATATGATAGATTATGCCAATGCAGGGTCGTGCCGAGCCTCAATGCTGTTGCGATACTTCGGCGAGGAGCCCGAGGCCGACTGCGACACTTGCGACAACTGCCGGGCGCAACGAGCCACCCATTCGGGCAACCGAGATGAAGCCATACAAGAGGCCATAAAACGACTCTGCGCCACACACAACACCATTGCCATTACGCAGATAACACACCTCGTTCATTACCCCAAAGAGGAGGTTACTGCCATACTGCGCCGAATGATAGACGAAGGCATTGTAACGTGCGACGGTGTGAGCGTGAAACTATGCGAATAGTATTTAAAAACATTTTTAAAGCAGTATTCGCACAATAAGATAGCAAGCATTAAATATTGATTATTAAACCATTAAAATACGATGATTAAAGGAATTTCTATAATACTGTTATTTTACCTATTAGGCAACGCCATAAGTCACCTCATTGGGGGCTTTGTACCCGGTAGTGTGTGTGGTATGTTGCTACTTTTTGCAGCCCTGTGCGCACGATGGGTTAAGCCCGAGAGCGTGCGAGGCGTATCGCTTGCCCTCACACAAAATATGGCTGTGCTTTTTGTACCTGCCGGTGTGGGAATTATGGCATATTACGGCCTTATAGCCCAACATTGGGTAGCAATAGTCACCATAACCGTTGTGTGTACGCTATTGGTATTGATAAGCGTAGGAGCAATAGCGCAATATTTAGACAAGAACTTTAACAACAAAAAATCAACAAGCGACAAATGAAAGAGTTAGCATCATCAACACCGGCAATATTATTGCTGGTCATAGGCAGTTACTACATAGGCACGTTGCTATACCGACGTTTGCGCTCGGCTTGGGTACATCCCATAGTCGTAAGTATGATACTTGTCATAGCCACATTGTTGCTGCTCGGCATCGACTACCCTACCTTCAAGCAAGGTGCTGCCTTTCTCGACTTCCTATTAGGCCCCAGCGTTGTGGCATTGGGTTATCTGCTATACGAGCAGATGGGGCATCTGCGAGGTCGCGAAATTATTATATTAGTGGCAACACTTGTGGGAGGACTGGTAGGCATTGGCAGTGTGATAGCATTGGGCCTACTGTTCAACCTCGATGATGCGCTCATAGCCTCGCTACAGCCCAAGTCGGCCACAATGCCCATTGCCCTACCCTTGTCGCAGCAGTGGGGAGGCATAGAATCGGTAACGGCAATAGTGGTATTCTTCACCGGACTTATAGGCAGCATAGTAGGGCCTTGGATATTGGAGAAATGTGGTATTACCAACCCCATAGCGCGAGGGCTGGCACTCGGCTCGGCATCGCACGGTATAGGCACATCGCGCGCCATCGAACTCGGCGCACTCGAAGGCGCAGTGAGCGGCCTCGCCATAGGCCTGACAGGCGTAACCATATCGCTGCTCATTCCCCTCTTTGAGTGGATTACTGGGTAATCAGAAGCATCATTTCATCTTTCATCTGCCGTATGAGTAACTGCAAACTGTCATACTCGGCTTGCGACAACTCACCTTCTTTGAGGGCATCGGGTGTATAGGGGAGATTACGCACACGCGCATATAGTTTGTTATACTCCACTTCATGCACATTGTTCCAAATAGCCATAAACTTGTGTGCTTGGGGCTCCACTTCATCTTGCATACACACTTGATGCATACGCGCACGCACACGCGCCGCAGCCTTGGCCATATAAGATAAAACGATATCGCAATAACGACAATCGCCACGCTCAACCATATCGTTTATGCGACTATATTCCTGCCTTATTTCGTTGCTCACTTCATCGGCTATCTGTTGTTCGCGAGCAGTAAACCCCTTTTCCACCTCCACTACCACAGTATCATACTCAACTATATAAACCGTATCGACACTGCTCATCACCAATGTATCGACGGGGGCAAATGTAGCAACCCTATGCGACATACGGTTGTATTGCCACCACAAGCCACCCAACAGCACACCTATAATACACACCGTCAACAACAATCGGGGCAACAATACCGACCGACGGTCGGCACGTTTTATCGCAACCTTTAACGCCTCGACACTGCTGTATCGCTCATCGCGTTGCTCACGCATACAGCGACCTACCACACCACGATAACGCTTGGGGAAAATCAAAGCAATAATCTTACCCAATGCATATATGTCGGCACGGCCATCGACAGCCAACCCCTCAGTGAGTTGTTCGGGAGCAGCATAACTGACAGTACCTGCAGGTTGCTTCAGCACAGCATACTCATCTTTATCGGACAACCCAAAGTCTATCAACTTCACATTGTTGCCGTTGTGCGTAATCATAATATTGCTCGGCTTGAGGTCGCGATGCACTATCTGTCGAGCGTGCAGATATGCCACAGCATCGAGCAATTGAGTCATTATTCGGTATCGCAACTGCTCCGATGGATTGGTAGCAAGGAAATCGCGCAAAGTAACGCCATCGACATATTCCATCAACACGCACAACCCCACACGCTCATTATCTTCAAGCGTATATGTACCCACAATATTGGGATGGTCGAGCGACGCAGCCAAGTCGAACTCCTTGCGCAACATCTCGACGTATAACCGTTGCGAGCGAAACACAGGCTTCAACCCCTTGAGGATATACCACTTGCTATGCCTGCGCACCTTATACAGGCAATTATGCCCGGCACAAGGCTGCTCAATATATTCGGTAATGGCATTTATCGACAAGTCGGCACCACCCGGCACAACGCCCGATGTAGAGACCGACGATACTTCACACTCATTCTTGTTCATATTGCGAAGATACTAAAAAAAACGACACTACCGATATCCGACAGCATATTTACCACGCAATTACATCGAATAGGGTAACGATGTAAGCCATTATCTATTATCTATCAGCAAGAGTCGATTTTCGATATCCTGCAGACGTGAGTTATCGAATGATATGATTGCTATATTATAGTCATATCCTGCGATTGTATCGGCTTCGTATCGGGTTATTACTTCCGATTTATATAGTTTAGACACTCTGCGAGCGAGTGCCATATTGCCATTAGCGAGTGCCAAATCGAACAACTGCTCACAGCGATCGTTGTAGAAACGCACCCACGACTGATACACCAAATGGTCAATAGCCAAAGGCGACTCAAGAGAGGCGTTATTGTTATAGAACATCTTGTTGCCATATCGGCCTTCCGACAATGGTTTGCCCTCCGAAGGGATGGCTACGAGTAGTTTTATAACAGCGTCATAACTGAGGGTGTCGGAGTTATCATAAATAGACGTGATTTCCTGTCCAAATATATAACTTGTTGCAGCGTGGTATCTCTCTTGCGCTGCTATTGCTTCACGCTCGCACCATTCTCCACCACGCCACTTACCCAACAAGTGAGTATATCTGTCATATAACTTGCCTTGCACTATATGTGCCGACACATAATCACCTTCGGCACACATCCGCCTATAGTCGCTTTCGTACGATTCTTGCTGACATTCTTGCTTGTCGATACGTGTCAGAACAATATCTAATGCTATAAGAAGCAACAGATATACAATGAACGACAAGATACGATATCCCTTTTTCCACAACAAGATATTCATTATTTTTTCCATATACAATTGGAATGAATTATTAATGTTGCTCAAGGCCTTATCATTACCTTTAGCACGCAATTTATGACCTTTCATTATCTATCAATCAGAGTGATTAGTGGATGAACAGTGTTGTTTGTCAAATTCTTACTTACAGCGTTTCAAGGCGTCTTTTGCGCTCTCAATTTGTCGTTTGTATGCCTCAACCTGACGGTCGTGATATGCGGCTTTGTCTATCTTATTTTTACGATAAGATGCCTTTGAAGAAGGCGATGATGCACCTTTAATAAGACGAGCATAATACTCATTATCTTTCTTCTTGGCTTCCTTTTCTTTCGCTATATAGGCACGAAGGTCTATAATTTTCTTTTTATAATACTCCTTACTCATGGTTATTTTCTTTTAGGTAGTTAATAAATTTTCATTTAACGATTGTGTTTGTTTCTTCTCTATATCTTTGATTATTATATCCAATACTTTGTCAAGTAACCACTCTACCTTTATCATCATTTCAAGTATCATGATAATAATGGGCATACCGGGAATGGGTATAAGTTTAACAATAGATTTCGCCAACTTCAATATGGAACTGAATGGGGTATCACGCAAGAATATGAGAAATGCCAGCACGCCTTTAGTGGCAACATCATTTACCGCTACGGTCAGTTGCTTGATAAAATCTATCAAAAGTG
>JAFXIZ010000056.1 GCA_017532725.1 Bacteroidaceae bacterium | reverse complement strand
TGCTATGCGTGCTCGCTTGGTAGAGGCAATGGAAGCCGGCTTGAAGTGCGACTGCTGCAAGAAAATCAACTCTTTGAGCAGCTTCCTCGTACGTCGTTCACAATGGATTATCGGTGGTGACGGTGCTTCTTATGATATCGGTTACGGTGGTCTCGATCACGTTATCGCTTCGGGTAAGGACATCAACATCCTCGTTCTCGATACCGAGGTTTACTCAAACACAGGTGGTCAGAGCTCTAAATCAACACCTATCGGTGCTATCGCTCAGTTCGCAGCATCAGGTAAGCGAGTAAGCAAGAAAGACCTTGGTATGATTGCTACTACATACGGCTATGTATATGTGGCTCAAATCGCAATGGGTGCCGACCAAGCACAAACCCTCAAGGCTATTCGCGAGGCTGAGGCATATCCCGGTCCTTCGTTGGTAATTGCTTATGCTCCCTGTATCAACCACGGTTTGAAGAAGGGTATGGGCAAGTCGCAAGCCGAGGAGGCTGCTGCTGTTGAGTGCGGATACTGGCACTTGTGGCGTTACAATCCCGCTCTCGAGGCCGAGGGTAAGAACCCCTTCACACTCGACTCGAAAGAACCTCAATGGGATAAGTTTGAGGACTACCTCAAAGGCGAGGTGCGCTTTGCATCGGTTATGAAGCAATATCCCGAAGAGGCTGCTCAACTCTTTGCGGCTGCCAAGGAAAATGCTCAATGGCGTTACAAGAGTTACCTCCGTCAAGCCAAGCAAAATTGGGGCGAGGAGTAATAGCGAAAATCTTCAGGCAGTAAACTTTTTATAAAGACTGCTTCTTATATACGGTGTGTCGGATGAATTTTCGACACACCGTTTTTTACACACTCCTTACAATATATTGTATAATAGCATTATGAGGGGTGTTGATAACAATGTTGAAAACAATTGTTCTTTTTCCTTTTATTCTTGCTGTAAATAATGTATCTTTATTGCGAGAAAATTAATTTTGAAAAACCACGTTACAACCTTATAAAACGCCATTTATGCAACACCCATTTGTACATCTGCACGTTCACTCGCAATATTCTGTTCTCGATGGACAGGCCTCTATTGCCGCGCTTGTCGATAAGGCTATGAAGGACGGAATGCCCGGTATGGCTCTTACCGATCACGGTAATATGTTTGGTATCAAAGAGTATTTCAACTATGTAAAGAAGAAAAACGGTAAGACCAAGGATGCTATTAAAGACCTGAAAAAGCGTTTGGCCGAGTTGGAAGAGGGCAAGGGCGAGGTAGATGATCGTGAAAAAGCCATTGCCGAATGTCGTGAGGAGTTGGCTGCAACCGAGAAGAAGATATTTAAGCCTATACTTGGTTGCGAGATGTATGTGGCACGTCGTTCGATGGAGTCGCGTACCGATAAGGTCGATGCCGGTGGTTGGCACCTCATTGTCTTGGCCAAGAATTTGAAGGGTTACAAAAACCTTATCAAACTTGTGTCGAATGCGTGGACACGTGGATACTACTATCATCCCCGTACCGACAAGACCGAATTGGAAAAATACAGCGAAGGTCTTATTATTTGCTCGGCGTGTTTGGGTGGCGAGTTGCCCAAGAAAATTATGGAGCAAGATGTCGTTGCGGCCGAGGATGCTGCCAAGTGGTTTAAGAGTATTTGGGGCGACGACTATTACATAGAGTTGCAACGTCACAAAGCCACTGTTCCTCGTGCATCGCACGATACTTACGAAAAACAAATCGAGGTGGAGAAATACTTGATAGATATTGCTCGCCGTAACAATATAAAACTCATCTGTTCGAACGACGTACACTTTGTAAACGAGGAGAATGCCGAGGCGCACGACCGTCTGATATGTCTTAATACCGGCAAGGATCTTGATGATCCCCAACGTATGCTCTATACAAAGCAGGAGTGGTTTAAGACAAGCGAGGAGATGGCTGCCATATTTGGCGATATACCCGAGGCTATGACTAATACCTTGGAAATTCTCGACAAGGTGGAGTTCTATTCAATCGACCACGCACCCATTATGCCCACCTTTGCCATACCCGAGGAGTTTGGTACGGAAGAGGGATATAGAAAGCAATTTACCGAGGAGGATCTCTTCAACGAATTTACTCGCAATGAGAACGGCGAAGTGGTGCTCAGCGAGGAGAAGGCGCGTGATAAGATTGAGAAGTTGGGAGGTTATGACAAGTTGTACCGTATAAAACTCGAAGCCGATTATCTGAAGAAATTGGCTTTCGACGGAGCGGCCAAGCGTTATCCTATGCCATTGTCCGACGAGATAATGGAGCGTATGACCTTCGAGTTGCACATTATGAAAACAATGGGTTTCCCGGGTTACTTCCTCATTGTGCAAGACTTTATAGCGGCCGCTCGCAATATGGGCGTTTCGGTAGGCCCCGGTCGTGGCTCGGCTGCCGGCTCTTGTGTGGCATACTGCTTGGGTATTACTCAGATTGACCCTATCAAATACGACCTCCTTTTTGAGCGTTTCTTGAACCCCGACCGTATCTCGTTGCCCGATATCGACATCGACTTCGATGATGACGGACGTGGGCAAGTACTACAGTGGGTTACCGAAAAGTATGGCTATGAAAAAGTAGCACATATTATTACATACGGCACGATGGCTACAAAGATGGCTATCAAGGACGTGGCGCGTGTACAGAAAGTGCCTATCCCCGAGAGTGACAGACTTACCAAACTCATCCCCGATCGCCTGCCCGAGGTCGATGGCAAGCCCCTGAAGATGAATTTGAAAAACTGTATTGCCTCGGTGGCCGAGTTGCGTGAGGCTTGTGAGAGTAATGATCCAAGGGTTGCCGATACTATGCGTTATGCGCAGATGCTCGAAGGTAATGTGCGCAACACCGGTGTACACGCTTGTGGTGTGATAATTGGTCGTGACGATATAACCGATTGGGTGCCTGTGAGTACGGCCGATGATAAGACTACCGGCGAGAAAATGCTCGTTACACAATACGAAGGTAGTGTTATTGAGGATACGGGTATGATTAAGATGGACTTTCTCGGACTCAAGACACTCTCTATTATAAAAGAAGCCCTCGAAAATATCCGTTTGCGTTCAGGCAAAGTAATAGACATCGATAATATACCCATCGACGACCCGGCTACCTATAAGTTGTATTGCGAAGGTCGCACTACAGGTACATTCCAGTTTGAGTCGCCCGGTATGCAGAAGTATCTGCGTGAATTGCAACCTTCGACCTTCGAAGACCTCATTGCAATGAATGCCCTGTATCGACCCGGCCCTATGGACTACATACCCCAATTCATTGCGCGTAAACACGGTCGTGAGCCTATCACATACGATATACCTATTATGGAAAAGTATCTTAAAGATACCTACGGTATTACGGTGTATCAGGAGCAAGTGATGCTTTTGTCGCGTTTGTTGGCCGATTTTACGCGTGGCGAATCGGACGCTTTGCGTAAAGCAATGGGTAAGAAACTCAAAGATAAACTCGATGAATTGAAGCCCAAATTCATCAATGGAGGTACGAAGCACGACTACAAAGAAGAAGTCTTGGAAAAGATTTGGGGTGACTGGGAGAAGTTTGCCTCTTATGCCTTCAATAAGAGTCACGCCACTTGCTATTCGTGGGTTGCCTTCTAAACAGCATATCTCAAGGCCAACTATCCGTCGGAATATATGGCGGCAGTTCTGAGCCGTAACTTGTCGGACATCACCGATGTTACCAAGTTTATGAGCGAGTGCAAAGCGATGAAAATTGAGGTACTCGGCCCCGATGTGAACGAAAGTCAACTCAAGTTCTCGGTAAATAAGCGTGGCGATATTCGTTTCGGACTTGGTGCTATCAAGGGAGTAGGCGAGGCGGCTGTATTGGCCATTATCGGCGAGCGCGAGAAGAATGGCAACTTTACCTCGATTTTCGATTTTGTCGAGCGTGTCAATCTGTCGGCTTGTGGCAAGAAGACAATCGAATCGCTGGCCGTAGCCGGTGCTTTCGACGGATTTCACGAGGTGAAACGCGAGAATTTCCTACCTGTCGAGGAGGGCGAGGTTAGTTTTATCGATACATTGGTACGTTATGGACAGCGAGTACAGACCGATCGCTCTACGCAAGTTACATCGCTGTGGGGTGAAGCAGTGATGGAATCGACTACTGCCAAGCCTCAAATTCCCGAAGTGGTGGAAGAGCCACAAATTACGCGCCTTGAGCGCGAGCGTGCTTTGGTAGGATTGTATCTGTCGGCACACCCGCTCGACCCGTACAAACTTGAGTTGGAATACGGTTGCAATACCCGTATGGTCGATCTTAAGAATCGCAACGAACTTATAGGAAAAGACCTTACATTTGGTGGTGTCATAATAGGCTATCGAGAGAGAACTGCTCAAAATGGTAATCCTTATGCGTTCCTCAAGATTGAGGATTATACAGGTTCCGATGAGATACCCCTCTTTGGTAGAGATTATATAAAATACTGCAATTTCGGTCGTACCGGCAACAGCACATTCATTATGGTGCGAGCCACCTATGAGCGCAGTAAGTATAACGACAAGGTCAATTTGGTTATCAAATCAATCGATTTGCTTGCCGATTTGCAAGGAAAACTGTTCAGTAAACTGCACATAACATTGCCATTGCACGCCTTGACCCAAGCCTTTATCGAGTCATTGTCCGAGCAAATGCACGAAACTTCGCACAATGCTGTCGATGTAACGTTTAAAATAATCGATGAAAAGATAGGCCGACAGGTGGCTATGCGCTCGCGTCGTAAGTGCAAACTTACACTTGAACTGATTGAGTTCCTGCAAGATTGGGACGAGTCGGATATCAAGTTCAAGTTGTCGTAAGAGTAAATAGATATTTGTTTGTTATAAGAGTTGTGTCTATGTGATGCAACTCTTTTTGTTTGCGCATTATATATATGTACGCGCGCACGTTAGGGATGTTGATAACTTTGTTTTGTAATATGTTGATATATCGTATATTAACAACCTGTTAAGAAGTTATTAACAATGATGTTGATAACTTTGTTGATAACTTTTAGAAAAATAACGTCGAAAAATTTGGTTTGTATTTGTTTTTCGCCTTATCTTTGCAGTCGCTGCGAAAGAGAAAAAAGCAGTTGTTGAGTGCGAAAACAAATTTTTTTGAAAAAAGTTTCGAAAAAATTTGGATGATAAAACAAAAAGGTATTATCTTTGCACCACTTTCGCCTCTCGAGCGAGGCGATAAAAACGAAAGAGATCATTCACAGAATAAGAAAGACAAAGTAGTACGTAACGGGATATAGGAGACTATATTAAAAACGTAAGTACGAGTCACGTCAAGCCCGAGCTGAGGACAAACGAGTAATCAGAGTCATTTTTTTGAAAAGAAAAAAGATTTAAAAAAAGATATAC
>JAFXIZ010000055.1 GCA_017532725.1 Bacteroidaceae bacterium | reverse complement strand
TTTATACTCGACTATGGCAACCTGCGCGCAGTGGTGGGCGATAATCCTACATTGCAACGGGTGCGCGATGCTGTTATTGAGATACGTCGCAGTAAGTTGCCCGAGCCTGCCGAGTGGGTAGTGCCGGTAGTTTCTTTGTCAATCCTGTAATCTCGCGCGAGCATTATAATCGCTTGCTCGAACACTATCCCGGTATGCCTTGTTATGAGGTGGATGCCGATAATGTGAAAGTCCCTGCCGGATGGCTTATCGACCGACAAGGCTGGAAGGGTAAGAGCATCGGAGGTGCTATGGTGTATCAGAAACAATCGCTCGTTATAGTCAATACGGGCAATGCCCGAGCCGGACACGTTGTGCAACTTGCCTCCGATATAGCATTCTCGGTATTCGAAGCCTACGGCATATTGATAAAACCCGAGGTAAACTATGTCTGTGCAGGAGTGAAGGTTTAGTGTTTATAGATTAGAGTTGAATTTTATTCGACCAATATTTCACCCCCCCTCAATTTTCAACGGTATGAAATTGCAATTTCTTGGAACAGGAACGTCAACAGGTGTGCCGCAGATACGTTGCTCGTGCGATGTGTGTCGTAGCAGTGACCCACGCGACAATCGCTTGCGTTGCTCGGCATTAATCAGTGAGGGTAATAGTCGCATCCTTATCGATTGTTCGCCCGACTTCCGTCAGCAGGCTTTGCGTGCCGACATCGACCATATCGATGCTCTGCTACTCACCCACAGCCACTACGACCACACCGGAGGTATCGACGACCTGCGACCCTACTGCACATACTCGCCACTGCCTATATATGCCGAGACTAACGTGATAGGCGACATACGCGCGCGATTGCCCTACTGCTTTATCGAGCCTCGTTATCCCGGGATACCACAACTCGATATGCGCCCTATAACCCCATTACAACCGTTCAAGGTAGGAGGGTTGGAGGTGTTGCCCCTGCGCGTGATGCACTATAACCTGCCCATTGTGGGCTATCGTATAGGAAGTGTGGCGTACATTACTGATTGCCTCACAATGCCACAGGAAACACTTGCGCAGTTGTCGGGCTTGGATGTGTTGGTTGTCAATGCCTTGCGTCGTACCGAGCATATATCGCACCAGACACTCGATGATGCACTTGCATTGATAGAACGGTTATCTCCTAAAAAGGCTTATTTGATTCATATGAGTCACGATATGGGCCTGCACGCCGAAGTGTCTCGTTTGTTGCCCCCTTCGGTTGAGTTTGCTTACGACGGCCTGTGTGTGGAGTGTTGACCCACCTCCTTGCTGCATCCGATTACTTTATTTTTATTGATTGAAAATAAATTTGCGCAAACGTTTGCGCAAATTTTATTCTCAAAAGCAATATTTTACAAAAGGTTAACACTTTCAAATGCCTAACTTCGCACCCATATAATTCATAATCTTAAATTTAAATCGTATGAAAAAATTTACTACTTTTTTGATGTCATTGGTTGTTGTTATGACAACTATGATTGCAAATGCTGCCGAGTACAGTGTGTACTTCGATAACAGCACTGCCAAATGGTCAAAAGTTAATGTTTATGGTTGGAATGGCGTTGATTTTGGTACTTGGCCCGGTAGCGCAGTAACAGAAACAACTGAAGAGGGTTACTACAAAGTAACAGTTACTGCCGATGCTGATCCTGCTACTCTCGGTGCAAAAATTATTTTCAACAATGGTAGCGCACAAACAGCCGACCTCGCTTGGGTAACTGACGGTATCTACAACCAAAAAGGTAACACAGGTAACCTTTATGGTGGTGGCTCTGTTGAAATGTTTGAGTTCAGCATATATTTCGATAACAGCACAGCCAATTGGTCAACAGTTAATGTTTACGGTTGGAATGGTGTTAACTTTGGTGCTTGGCCCGGTAGCGCTATTACTGAAAAAACAGCCGAAGGCTACTATAAAGTTACTGTAAAAGAGACTGTTTCGCCTGCCGGTGCAAGCGTTATCTTCAATGATGGTACAAGCCAAACAGATGACTTGATTTGGGTTGACAATGCTATTTATAACCAAAACGGTAATACAGGTAAGTTGTATGACGGTACTGTAAATCCCGATCCCGATCCCGATCCTGAAACAGGTGTTACTTACAACGTAACTGTTCCCGTAGGTACTCCCGCTTGCTACATCGCCGGTGAAATGAACAGTTGGACTCAACAAGAAATGAATAAAGTTGATGATACTCACTATACTCTTACTATCGAGAACGCTACAAAAGCAATGAAGTACAAATATAGTGCTTCTGCTTCTTGGGATAATGTTGAGATGCAAGCCGACGGTGTGTCAGACGTTCAAGACCGTACTTGGAGCGAAAACGACGTAGTGGCTGCTTGGAAGGGTCTTACTACAACCGATCCTTCTGATCCCGAAACTCTTACTTACAGCGTAACAGTTCCCGCAGGTACTCCCGCTTGCTACATCGCCGGTGCTATGAACGATTGGTCATTTACCGAGATGACTAAAGTTGATGACACTCACTATGAGATTACTTTCGAGAATGTAACTAAGGCTACTCAATACAAGTATGCTTGTGGCGATTCTTGGGATTACGAAGAGGTTACTGCCGAAGGTGGTATGGTACAAAACCGTACTTGGAGTGCCAATGACGTAGTGGCTGCTTGGAAAGCAACTCCTTCAACCGAGCCCGAAATTCCCGAAACTCTTACTTACAACGTAACAGTTCCCGCCGGTACTTTGTACTGCTTTATCGCAGGTGAAATGAATGATTGGTCGTTTACCGAAATGACAAAAGTTGACGACACTCACTACACTATCACATTTGATGATGTAACAAAATCAACCAAGTATAAATATTCAAGTGGTGATTCTTGGGATTATGTTGAAACTTGGGCTGACGGTAACGATGTTCTCGATCGTAAATGGAGCGAAAGCGACATTGTTGAGGCTTGGAAATCGGTATGGACAAGCGTTTCTTCAGTAGAGGTAGCCGATGTAAAGGTTTACGGTGCTAACGGTGTACTCTGCGTACGCGCTGCCGAGGAGGTTGCCCTCAACGTTTACAACGCACAAGGTATGTTGGTTAAGGCTCTCGTTGTTGAGGGTGCTGCCGATATCAACCTCGCTGCCGGTTTGTATATCGTAAACGGTACTAAAGTATTGGTTTACTAATAAACCCCACATATAAGTAGCATTTGCTACGAAAATTTGCAGCCGATTTGGTAACAAATCGGTTGCTTTTGTGTTATTAGAGTGTGGTGTTTTAATAGTAAAACATAGTGTTAATAAATGTAAAAACACAATTGCTGTTACAGTTGTATTCAAAAAATGATTACCTTTGAATTTCAATGTAATATATACACTGAAACGCTTATTTCACAATTCATTATTATAAATTTTAAAAACGTAAAGCGTATGAAAAAACTATTACTTTCATTGTGTGCGCTTGTTGCACTGAGCGCATCGGCTCTTACCTATAATGTAGAGGTACCTGCCGGAACAAAGGCTTGTTACATTGCCGGCGATATGAATGGCTGGTCGCAACAAGAGATGAACAAGGTAGATGATACCCACTACACGATTGACATAGCCGAGGCTACAGAGGCCGATGGCTATAAATATTGCAGTGGTCCGGGTTGGAACTATGTAGAGAAAGATGCCAATGGTAACGAGATGGGTAACCGTGTATATAGCCCCAACGATGTTGTTGCTCGCTGGGCTTCGGTGTTTGACCCCGGTGTAGAGGTTGAAAAGCCCGAGGGTGATATCTCAATCTATTTGCAAGTAGAAGGTGCGTATGCTTCTACTAACCTTTATGCTTGGGATTCGGCCACAAGTGAGCCTATCAATGGTGCTTGGCCCGGTACTGCTATGACTGCAATTGAGAGTGTTGACGGTGTAGATTATTATGTAACTACCTTTACTGCTCCTGCCAATGCCATAAACATCATCTTTAATGATGGTATTAACCAAACCGCCGACATCTTGGGTATTGCCAAAACTACATATTTCAAACTCAATGGTAATACTGCTACCGTTGTAACTCCCGGTGCTGTTGAAGAGACAGAAACTCTTACTTACAACGTTACTGTTCCCGTCGCTTCACCCTCTTGCTATATTGCCGGAGCTTGGGATAATTGGAGTTCATTTACAGCAATGACGAGGGTTGACGATACTCACTACACTGTCACTCTCGAAAATGTGACAAAATCGATGGAGTATAAATATTGTGCTACAGCCTCTTGGGACAATGTGGAGGTGCAAGCCGATGGCGTGAGCGATGCTACCAACCGTACTTGGGGCGAGAATGACGTGGTTGCTGCGTGGAAAGGTCTTGCCGAGGTTGAGATTGAAACGCTTACATACAACGTTACAGTGCCCGAAGGTACTCCTGCTTGCTACATTGCCGGTGATATGAACAGTTGGGGCTTTACTGCAATGACCAAAGTTGACGAAACTCACTATACAATCACTTTCGATAATGTTCACAAACTTATGGGCTACAAATATGCTTGTGGCGAAGGTTGGGACTATGAAGAGGTAACTGCCGACGGTGGTCAAGTATATAACCGTATATGGAGCGAAAACGACGTGGTGGCTGCTTGGAAGACTACAGGTAGTGTTGCCGGTGTAGAGGCTGACGCTGTAAAGGTGTACGGTGCTAACGGTATGCTCTGTGTACGCGCTGCCGAGGAGGTTGCCCTCAATGTTTACAACGCACAAGGTATGTTGGTTAAGGCTCTCGTAGTTGAGGGTGCTGCCGATATCAACCTTGCTGCCGGTTTGTATATCGTAAACGGTACTAAAGTTTTGGTATATTAATCGCTTATATACCAATAATAAAGATAACGAGCGCGCCGAAATGCTTGGCGCGCTCGCTTTTTTGTATAATTGAGTATGTTTCACACCTGTAATTTCAAAAATTATCACTAACTTTGGGCGAATTTTTGCAAGCCTTGTGGTTGGCATAATTTTATGAAGAGCAAATAACTATATTTCAGAAGAAAAACTAATCGTCATATTATGAATATTTCATACAATTGGCTGAAGAAATACCTCGATTTTGATCTTACTCCCGAGGAAACCTCAGCGGCTCTTACTTCGATAGGTCTTGAAACAGGTGGTATTGAAGAAGTACAAACCATAAAAGGTGGTCTTGAAGGTCTTGTGATAGGCAAGGTGCTTACTTGTGTCGATCACCCCAATAGTGACCACTTGCACATTACCACTGTCGATTTGGGCGATGGTAATCCCACACAGATTGTGTGTGGTGCTGCTAATGTGGCTGCTGGACAACACGTTGTTGTGGCTACCGTAGGTACAACACTGTACGAAGGTGACCAAAGTTTCACTATCAAAAAATCGAAAATTCGTGGCGAAGAGTCATTCGGTATGATTTGTGCCGAAGATGAGATAGGCATAGGAACATCGCACGACGGTATCATTGTACTGCCCGAAACGGCTGTTCCCGGTACACCTGCCAAGGAGTATTATAACATCAAGAGCGACTATGTATTGGAGGTAGATATAACCCCCAATCGCATCGATGCCGCATCGCACTATGGCGTGGCTCGTGACTTGGCTGCCTACCTTGTGCAACAAGGCAAGCAAGTGACATTGCAACGTCCCTCGGTCGATGACTTTAAGGTCGATACCCCCGACGGTGCCATCGCTGTTGAGGTGTTGAACGAGGAGGCTTGTCCTCGCTATGCCGGTGTTACCATTCGTGGCGTAAAGGTTGCCGAAAGCCCCGAGTGGCTGCGCAATGCGCTCACTGCCATAGGATTGCATCCCATTAACAATATTGTCGATATAACCAACTACTTGCTGCACGCAACAGGTCAACCCTTGCACTGTTTCGACCTCAACGAGATTAAGGGCGACAAGGTTGTGGTACGCACTGCAGTTAACGGTAGCAAGTTTGTTACGCTCGATGAGGTAGAGCGTACACTCACCGACCAAGACTTGATGATATGCAACGCCGAAGAACCTATGTGCATAGCCGGCGTGTTCGGTGGTTTGAAATCGGGTGTAACCGAGAAAACAACCGACATCTTCTTGGAGTCGGCCTATTTCCACCCCACTTGGGTGCGTAAGACAGCACGTCGTCAGGCACTCAATACCGATGCCTCATTCCGTTTTGAGCGTGGTATCGACAATAACAACTTGATATATGTATTAAAACGCGCTGCGTTGATGGTGCAAGAACTTGCCGGTGGTACAATATGTGGCGATATTATAGATACACATCCTCAAGGTTTCCCCTCATTCCCCGTAACGCTTACATACGACAAGGCAAACAAACTTATAGGCAAGGAAATACCTGCCGAAACCATCAAGAGTATATTGCGCAGCCTTGAAGTAGAGATAGTAGCCGAGGATAGCGAGAAACTCGACCTGCTTGTACCTACCTATCGTGTCGATGTGCAACGTGATGTCGATGTTATCGAGGATGTATTGCGTATATATGGCTATAACAATGTAGAGTTTACCGATGCCGTTCACTCTAATCTCTCATACAAGACACCTACCGATGAGAATCATCGTTTGCAAAATCTCATTTCGGAGCAACTTACAGGTTGTGGATTTAATGAGATTATGTGCAACTCACTCTCGGCTGTATCGTATTACGAAGGCAATGAGGTATATCCCGAGGCCAATTGCGCCCGCTTGCTCAATCCGTTGAGCAACGACCTCTGTGTGATGCGTCAAACATTGTTATACGGAGGGTTGGAGAGCTTGGCTCGCAACATCAACCGTCGTCGCCCCAACTTGCGTATGTATGAGTTTGGCAACTGCTACTTCTACAATGCCGAGGTATCTACCGAAAAGTCTATCACAGCACCCTATAGCGAGGAGAAACACCTCGGATTGTGGCTCACCGGCAATCGCGTGTCGGGTAGTTGGGCACATCCCGATGAGAAGGCTTCGGTATATGAGTTGAAAGCATACGTCGAGAATATATTTGCTCGCATCGGTGTGCCTCATAAGGACGTCGTTATGACACAAGTAAGCAATGCCGTTTACAGCGTAGCACTGCAAATAACCAACCGTGCCGGTAAGTTGTTGGCAATGGTAGGTATTATATCGAAGAAAGTAGCCAAGAAATTCGATATAGACATTGAGGTATATTATGCCGAGTTGAATTGGGACAACCTTATGCGCTATGCTTTGCGCAACAAGGTTACTTACACCGAGTTGCCCAAGTTCCAAGCAGTTAAGCGCGACTTGGCGTTGCTCGTCGATGAAAGCGTTGCTTTTGCCGATGTTGAGCGTATTGCTTACGAAACCGAGCGCAAGTTGCTCAAGGACGTAACACTCTTCGATGTTTACGAAGGCGACAAACTGCCTGCCGGCAAGAAGTCGTATGCTGTTTCGTTCCTCTTGCAAGATGCCGAAAAGACGCTCAACGACAAGCAGATAGACAATGTGATGACTCGTATGATTGCAGCCCTCACCAAGCAACTCAATGCTGAATTGCGATAAACCGAAAATCTAAAATAAAAACACTATAAAGTAAAGAACTATGGGAAGAGCGTTTGAATACCGCAAAGCCAGAAAAATGAAACGTTGGGGCAATATGTCCCGTACATTTACCAAGATTGGTAAGGAAATCACAATTGCCGTTAAAGCCGGTGGTCCCGACCCCGATGGTAACCCTCGCTTGCGTGCCTTGATGCAAAATGCCAAGGCTGCCAATATGCCTAAAGAAAACGTTGAGCGTGCCATCAAAAAGGCTACCGATAAGGATGCCGGTGACTACAAGGAGATTATTTACGAAGGATATGGCCCTCACGGCATTGCCATCGTTGTAGAAACTGCTACCGACAACCACACTCGTACTGTTGCCAACGTACGCAGTTATTTCAACAAAGCAGGTGGCTCGTTGGGTACAACAGGTTCACTCTCATTTATGTTTGAGCATAAATGTGTGTTCCACATCAAACCCAAAGACGGCGTTTCTATCGAAGACCTTGAACTTGAATTGATTGACTACGGTGTTGATGAATTGGAGGCCGATGACGAAGAGATTGTACTCTACGGTGCTTTCGAGTCGAACAGCGAAATTCAAAAGTACCTCGAAGAAAACGAGTTTGAAATCGTAAGTTCGGAATTTGAGCGCATCCCCAACGACCTCAAAGAACTCGATGCCGAGCAACGTGCTTCTATCGAGAAACTCATTGAGCGTCTTGAGGAAGATGAAGACGTACAAAACGTCTTCCACAATATGAAAGAAGAAGACGAAGAGTAATACTCTCTCTTATAGCAATAAAAAATCCCATTTCCGAAAGGAAGTGGGATTTTTTGTTTGGCTTATCTCGGTAGGTGTTAACCTATAACCTATAACCTATGGTTGTGTGATATTAGTCGAATTTTTTGCGGCGGAATACGAAACTGCGACCGAGGTATTTCTCGCGTACAACGGGATTTTCGGCAAGTTCTTCCGATGTGCCTTGAAATAATATTTTACCCTCAAAGAGCAAGTAGGCTCGGTCGGTGATACTCAATGTTTCGGGGGCATTGTGGTCGGTGATGAGGATGCCTATGTTCTTCTCCTTGAGTTTATATACAATGTATTGAATATCTTCTACAGCAATAGGGTCAACACCGGCAAATGGCTCATCGAGCATAATAAACTTGGGGTCGATGGCAAGGCAACGTGCTATCTCGGTACGACGGCGTTCGCCACCCGACAGTTGGTCGCCGAGGTTTTTGCGCACTTTCTCAAGGCGAAATTCGGCAATGAGGCTCTCAAGTTTGTCACGCTGATATTCGGGTGTTGTTTTGGTCATCTGCAATACCGAGCGAATGTTGTCCTCGACCGACAGTTTGCGAAATACCGATGGCTCTTGTGCCAAGTAGCCTATACCGTGTTGTGCGCGCTTATATACGGGATATTCGGTGATGTCCAACTCATTGAGGTATATGTGCCCCTCGTTGGGGGGGACAAGGCCGGTAGTCATATAGAAGGTTGTAGTTTTACCGGCTCCGTTAGGACCCAGCAAACCCACAATCTCACCTTGCGTAACATTGATTGAAACGTGATTTACTACCGTGCGTTGACGGTATTTCTTCACCAAATCTTCTGTTCGCAGTACCATACCGGTATTTTCTACCGTTTCTTTCTTATCCTCTTGAGGTACAATTACTGTCGCATTCATAAGTAGCACAAAAGTACGACAAAGATTGCGCATAAAAAAGTGTTT
>JAFXIZ010000001.1 GCA_017532725.1 Bacteroidaceae bacterium | reverse complement strand
GAGGAGTTGTTCTTCGACTATGCAGCCACCACCGGTGCGCGAGTGTTGGTATATCGTTTCCCTAATCTCTTTGGCAAATGGTGCCGTCCCAACTATAACTCGGCTGTGGCTACCTTCTGCAACAACATTGCCAATGACCTACCCATTACTGTCAACGACCGTTCTACCGAGTTGGAGTTGCTCTACATCGACGACCTTGTAGATGAAATGATAGCGGCAATGCGTGGCGAGGAGCATCATTGCGAATTTGAGGGTGTTGATACTATCCTTACCCCCGAAGGTCGCTACTGTGCAGTACCCGTAACGCACAAAATCACTTTGGGCGAAATTGTCGATTTGCTTGACGAGTTCCACGCTCAACCACAGTCGCTCACGATACCCGAAATTCCCGAAGGCTCGTTTGCCAAGAAACTATATTCAACCTATCTCTCATATTTACCCAAAGAGAAGGTGGCCTTCCCGTTGAAGATGAACATCGATGCTCGTGGTAGTTTTACCGAACTATTGCGCACACGCAACAACGGGCAAGTGAGCATCAACATATCCAAGCCCGGCATCACCAAGGGACAGCATTGGCACAACACCAAGTGGGAGTTTTTTATGGTTGTAGCCGGTCACGGACTCATTCAGCAACGTCGCATCGACAGCGATGAGGTGCTAAACTTTGAGGTCAGTGGCGACAACATTCAAGCCGTACATATGTTGCCCGGCTATACACACAACATTATCAACCTCTCCGACACTGACGATCTCGTTACTGTAATGTGGTGCAACGAATGTTTCGATCCCAACCGTCCCGATACATATTTCCTGCCGGTAGAATAACGCAATAAGGTATCTCTTGATATAAAATAAGAATCATTCATTTTACAACACTCAATATTCAATTATGGATATAAAACTCGACTATTCGACTGTAAGTTTCAAGAACGACGGTCGCCTCAAACTGCTCATAATCGTTGGTACACGTCCCGAGATTATACGCCTTGCAGCAGTCATTAACAAATGTCGCAAATACTTCGACACCATATTGGCACACACCGGTCAGAACTACGACTACAACCTCAATGGTGTGTTTTTTAAAGATTTGAAACTCGCCGACCCCGAGGTGTATATGGATGCTGTAGGCGACGACCTTGGCGCAACAATGGGTAACATCATCAACGCATCGTACAAACTTATGGTGCAAGTCAAGCCCGATGCCGTACTCGTTCTTGGCGATACCAACAGTTGCCTGTCGGTAATAGGTGCCAAACGCCTGCACATACCCATCTTCCATATGGAAGCCGGCAACCGTTGTTTCGATGAATGTCTGCCCGAAGAGACCAACCGTCGCATTGTCGATATCATCTCCGGTGTAAACCTATGCTACTCCGAGCACGCTCGCCGTTACCTCAACGCATCGGGCGTAGCCAAGGAGCGCACCTATGTAACCGGTTCGCCTATGGCCGAGGTGCTTCACGAAAACCTTGCCGACATCGAGGCAAGCGACATACACGCACGCTTGGGACTCGAAAAAGGTCGATATATACTACTCTCGGCACATCGCGAAGAAAATATCGACACCGAGCGCAACTTTACAAGCCTCTTTACAGCCATCAACCGTATGGCCGAGAAGTACGATATGCCCATACTCTATTCGTGCCACCCACGCAGTCGCAATCGATTGGCAGCAAGTGGGTTTAAACTCGATCCACGCGTCATCCAACACGAGCCTCTCGGCTTCCACGACTACAACTGCTTGCAGATGAATGCCTTTGCAGTAGTAAGCGATAGTGGTACACTGCCCGAAGAAAGTTCATTCTTCACATCCGTAGGGCACTCATTCCCCGCAGTGTGCATACGCACCAGCACCGAGCGTCCCGAAGCCCTCGATAAAGGCTGCTTTATCCTCGCCGGCATCGACGAGCACTCACTGCTGCAAGCCGTAGATACAGCCGTAGAGATGGTACGCAACAACGACAACGGCATACCCGTACCTAACTATACCGATGAAAACGTATCAACCAAAGTCGTAAAACTCATACAATCCTACACCGGCGTTGTAAACAAAATGGTGTGGAGAAAATTCTAAAAATATATAAGATGAATAACAAACTTCGTAACGTTCCATTCTCGCCCCCCGATATGAGTGAATGCGAGATTGCTGAAGTAAGTGAAGCCCTACGCTCGGGCTGGATTACCACAGGACCACGTACCAAAGAGTTTGAGAAACAAATCTCTGATTATTGTCACACCGACAAGGCTGTGTGCCTAAACTCGGCAACAGCGTGTATGGAACTTATATTGCGAGTTCTTGGCGTTGGTCCAGGCGATGAAGTCATAACATCGGCCTATACATATACAGCAACAGCAAGTGTTACTTGTCACGTTGGTGCCAAGGTCGTGATGGTCGATACTGCTCCCAATTCCTTTGAAATGGATTATGACAAACTTGCCGATGCTATAACCGAACGTACGAAAGTTATTCTGCCTGTCGATTTAGGTGGAGTAGTGTGCGATTACGATAAGATATATGCTGCAGTAGAGAGTCGTAAACATCTGTTCCGTCCGTCAAACGATATACAACGCGCATACGGTAGGGTAGTAGTGTTGGCCGATGCAGCACACGCCTTCGGAGCGCAATGGCACGGCAAGATGTGTGGCGAAATAGCCGATTTTACCTCATTCTCGTTCCACGCAGTGAAGAATCTTACTACTGCCGAAGGTGGTGCGCTTACTTGGCGTACTCACGAAGGGGTTGATAATGAATGGTTATATAAGCAGTTCCAACTCTTTTCGTTACACGGACAAAATAAGGATGCACTTGCCAAAACAAAGTTGGGCGCGTGGGAGTATGATATTGTTGCCCCCAACTACAAGTGCAATATGACCGATATTATGGCCGCCATAGGCTTGGCTCAATTCAAGCGTTATCCCGATATGCTCCGTCGTCGCCACGATATTATTCGCAAATATAATGATGCGTTGAAAGGTCATAATGTGCAGACATTGATACACGTTGGCGACGACCACACATCGAGTGGACACCTTTACTTGGTACGTTTGTTGGATTGTGATGTGGAACAACGAAATCGCATCATTGAGCAAATGGCCGAACGTGGCATTGCCTGCAATGTACACTATAAGCCACTGCCTATGATGACGGCATATAAAGCATTAGGTTTCGACATTGCCAACTATCCCAATGCATATAACCAATATCGCAATGAAGTAACCCTGCCGTTACACACTCGCCTCACCGATGAGGATGTTGAGTATGTCATCAGCAATTTTGTAGAAGTAATAAGTCAATAAATTTTTATCGAGGCGATGAAAACAAAAAAGTTATTGATGCTGGGTGGTGGTTTCCTGCAATGTTTTGTTATTAAAAAAGCAAAACAATTGGGCTACGAAGTTCACGTTCTCGATGCTAATCCACAAGCCGAAGGTTTCAAGTATGCCGATGCTTATGCCGTTATCAATATTGTTGATGAAGAGGCTTGCTTGGCGTACGCTCGTAGTGAGAATGTTGATGGTGTGCTTACTGCTGCTACCGACTATAGTGTGCTTGCTATGAGTCGCATCGCTTCTGAGTTGCATCTGCCGGGTATCAATTACTCATCGGCAAAACTCATAAAAAACAAGGCCGAAGTGCGCAGATGTCTTTTCGATGCTCACGCCGATGATACAGGATATTCTTATGAAATATCTTCATCGCAAGAGGCTCTATCAGTTCTACCGGAAGTAAAATTCCCCGTAATGGTCAAGCCTTGTGACGGATCGGGTAGTAGAGGTGCATCGCGTGTCGATAATCCCGATGAGTTTGTTACTGCGTGTGAGTATGCTATGCAAGGATCTATAACACATCGCGCAGTAGCCGAGCCTTTTGTGGTTGGTCGAGAGTATGGTGTTGAATCTTTTGTAAACCAAGGCGAAATACATATCTTGGCAGTAATGCAAAAAGATATGACTATGCCACCTTATTATGCTGAATTAGGTCACGCTATTCCTTCTGGTTTATCGGTTGAAATGGAGGCAAAAATAAAAGAGTGTGTACGACGTGCCTTGATAGCACTTGGGGTCAATCACGGCTCGGTCAATATGGACTTGCTTATTGATAGCGACGGTGGTGTACACATAGTTGATATAGGTGCGCGTATGGGTGGTAATCTCATAGGTTCGCATATAATACCTATGGGAACAGGTATAGATTATATGGCCAATATGATAAAGGCTGCAATGAGTGATGAGGTCGATTTTACTCCTCAAACAGAGTCGGCACCCGTAGCCACCAAACTATTGGCCTTGACGCCAGGTGTTGTAACATCCTTACCCAATTTCGATAATATTGCTACGACCTACAAAGTGACAATAGAACACCACTTGCACCAAGGCGATACAATTACCCCATATCGTACCAACCTCGATGGTTGTGGATATGTGGTTGCTACAGGTCGTGATGTTTATGAGGCGATAGATACTGCACGAATGGTGCGTGAAATTATTGACTGCACTATTATACGATAACTATGAAGAAAATTTTGATTATCGGTGCCGGCGATTATCAAGTACCGGCTATTAAGCGGGTGCGACAAATGGGCTATGCAGCATACTGTGTCGATTATAAAGAGGGACAGCCGGGCTTTGAATATGCCAATGGATACAAAATTATAGATGTAAAAGACAAAGAGGCCTGCTTGGCGTATGCTCAAGAACTATCCATTGATGGTGTACTTACTTGGGGGGCAACTCTTACGTTACCTACGGTAAGTTACATTGGAGAGAGAAGGGGCTTACTTTAATTATACATCTCCTCTTGGTGCCGCAATGTTGATGAACCGTTTGTTTACCGAAAGTATTGTCAGTGGTGAGAAGCAAAGTTTCATTAAGAATACATT
>JAFXIZ010000054.1 GCA_017532725.1 Bacteroidaceae bacterium | reverse complement strand
GTATTTCTTCACCAAATCTTCTGTTCGCAGTACCATACCGGTATTTTCTACCGTTTCTTTCTTATCCTCTTGAGGTACAATTACTGTCGCATTCATAAGTAGCACAAAAGTACGACAAAGATTGCGCATAAAAAAGTGTTTGTGATTTTTTTATAAAAGAGATTTATATTTCATATATCAATAAGGGCTTCTCGTTTCAATATGGTAAATGCAATTTGTTGCGTATGAGTTAAGTTTTTTAACAGTAATGAAATATGTATATATGCTGTTTTTCAGTATTTTTGCACAAAATATTTAAAACCTGTTTAGATATTGATTATTAGTAGGGTTTAAGTATTGGAGAGATGTTTATGATGAACAATAGTAATGAGTAATAAGTATTAAATTATGCAATGTACTAATTTGTTGAAATGTCGTTTGTCGGCATTGATATTGTCTTTAATGGTTGTATTTACCTATGCCCAAGGTGCGGAGAGGGGTGCCGAATTTTATGAGTAGTTTACATACGAGTGGACCGATTGGCAGGGGGTAACACATACGGCTGACATAACCGAGAAGGCTTCATCGCCCGAGCAGATTATAGCCTTGGTTGCCAAGATATATGGCGACCCCAATATTCCCGGAACATTGAAAGCGAATACCGATGCAACTCCTTCGCCTACAACCGACGAGATGTATAGCAATCAAGTCTATGCCGGCTTCGATTTCGGTGGCGATGTTACGCCTCCCTATGAAGAGGGGCTTACTATGTTGTTGGTGAAAGTTAATGATTTGTGGACTATCACCAATATCTTGGTTAACGAAGGTGATGGCGACAAATATGTTCCTAATAAAGTATATTACTACGAGCGCAACCATTGCGATGCCAACTATACAGGCAAGAGTGAGTTATATATGTTTATTTCCGAAGCAATAGAGTCGGTACAATTGGTAACCAATACTGTGCGCATTGAAGAAGAAGATCCTGGTAAATGTGGCTATGTACTCAATGTGCGCGAGAGCCTCAATAAATTCTTCTTTATGTCGAAAGGTAAGCAACGCCAATTGGGGGCAACAACCCAGTTGTCATATCCTTTCGGATGGATGTTCGAGGAGTTTAGTCCCACTCTCAGTTCGGGACAAGAGGTACAGACCAATAATGTGTTTGACTTTATATCGAATGGCGAGAGTTATAGTATCACCCACATTTGTGGCTCGGTATTGTGGCAAGATCACCAATTTGTATTGGATAATGAGCACAATGCCTCGCACGAGGTGAATATGAGTTTCTTTATCCCTGATTATCGACTCAAGTATTGGGAGGCAGCCGATGTCGATGCCTCGATGAATATAGCCAATGCCCCCGGTCGTTGGTGGGAGAGTGGTAGTAGCGATCTTTATACCGATAACACCTATTATCATCCCCAATATTTCCCAAAATTGTTCATTTATACTGTTAAAGCCAATACTCCTACGATTAATAATCATATCAATGGCAGTGGCGAAACAGGTAGTTATAGCGATGTGACTATCAGTTGGAATGTCAATTTGGACGAGGTTGTTGGTGGCGCAACAGTCGATCAGTTGTTCTACATATATAAGGTTGTCGATGGTGTTGTGCAACAAGAGCCTATGGCTACCGTTACCGGTGACCAGCGCGAATGTACTCTTGTCGAGGAGCGTGGCGAGGAGAGTAGTGAGGTAACTTATATAATATCGGCACAACCTGTTGGTGCCGAAGACTTTGCACCTGTGTGGTCTAACGAAATTACCATTACCGTGCCGGGTACACTCAATGACTATCACTTGAACTTGAGTGTCGATGGCAATGGTTCTTGTATCTATGACGAAGCAACGCAAACCAATTACTATGCCAATCCTATTATCCTGCGTAATGGCATAGCCGAAAATCAGATTACGTGGAACGATGTAAATGATGAGTTTACAACATCCCAAAACTCATATTATTATGCAAGTCGCATTTGTTTCTATCGCATAAACAAAGCCACCGGCGAAAAGACTCGTTTTGCAACAATGAATTTGCGCCGTTTGTCGCCCACCAACCCCAATTACCTTGAATTTAATAAGGATTACATTATGTATGGTGTGCCTTTATATGAAAATCAAGTAGTGGCCGATATCGATGGTGTGGCAGGTGCCGATGTTGAACATCCCAATACACAAAACATATCGGGTAAGGGTGGTATTAATAATATACCTCCCAATGTGCTGCCCATTGTCAACGGTGTTGTCGATTTCAGCAACTTCCCCTTGCTCGACTGCTTTGCTGTGAGTGTTGCCGACAATACACATCCGTCCGATTATCAATATCAGGCTGTATTTGTGCACGATCCTACCACCGAGAGTCCTCAAGGTAATGCCGATGATGATGCCGATGCCGCTGTATCGCCGTATAAGAGTAACATTGTGACAATCAATGTACCCAAGACAGTGGCGCAACCTGATTACAACCTGATGAACGAGGAGATAATTGCAGCCGATGACCAAGTGACCGATATGACTCAACTTGAAGCACTTACAAATGGCGTTACGGTCAAGTTTAATGTCCTCAATAACCCACGCATTTCGCGTTATGTTGTTACTCGTGTCAACGACAATACCAAGGTTATTGTAGCACAACGTGTCGATGATGGTAGTTACACGGTGTATCAACGTGGTAACGAGGGATATTTCAATGTGCCTACAGGTAATTATACCTTTGCAAGTGGTATAAGCGTGATGGCTATAAGTGGTATTGATGACCTGCGCGATACGAATGTGGAGATTGAAAACATTACTTATAGTGTAACCGTAGAGTGCAAGAACGTAACTACATCGTATGGCTTGGAACTTACGGCTCGCTATGGAAGCCCAGTTGCCGAAACCTCTTATGTGACATTGGAACTATCGGCTTCCGAAAGAATACTTGTTGAATATACCCCTACACACAGCCTCTATAAGCAAGAAAAGTATGGTATGACCAATACCAACTTCGACAACTTTGTTATCGACCATTACAATATATGGCGTACACTGCCCGATGGCACTGCCCAATTGATACAGACTGCCAACAATATTCCTGCCGAGGAACATTGGCTCTTTGAAAAGAGCGATGCTGTAGTAGCCGACGATTGTTTCCGTCACATTGAGCCTATCTTGGTAAAACGCGAAGAAACACAATATAATGTCACATACAAGGCGCGTGTATATCTTCGTCCTGTCGTTATGCGTTCTGCTACTACCGATTGTTATGTGGGCGAATATGAGATGGAAGTGCCCCTATACTATCTGCCCACGGGTATAGTTGACAGCGAGGTAGAAGCAACCTTTAATGTATATCCCACCATTGTAGCCGGCGATATGCACGTTGTAGGCGAGGGAACGATAAGCATCTATAACATAAGTGGTACGCTCGTATGCACAGTCGAGGATAACTTATCCTATCGCACTATCGATATGAAAGACCTCCCTGCCGGATATTATATTGTTGTATGCGGCTCGCAAGTAAGAGAAATTGTTAAGAAGTAAAATATATACTGTATAAATATTTGAGAGTGAATGTCTTGTACAGAGATATTCACTCGCTTTTTATACGGAAATTCAACTCTGTAGGTAGGCGTGTTACATCATTTAAGACTTGAAAAATCTTAAATACCAACAAAATTTATTACTTTTGCCAATTATTTGATTTTTACAAAAGTCGCAGAATTTATGTTTAGAAATTCGTTAAGCAGTTTTGGAGCCTATATACTGTTGCTT